>CAZMJW010000111.1:0-3680 GCA_964566915.1 uncultured Gammaproteobacteria bacterium | reverse complement strand
CTTAAAATGGATATTGAAGGTTTTGAACAAAAGGCTTTAAAAGGTGCAATTAATACTATTAAAAGCTTTAAACCAATTTTAGCTATTTCAATATATCACAATACTAATGACTTCTTTGAAATAAAGCCAATGTTAGAAGACTTAAATATTGGTTATAAATTTTACATTAAAAAAGCTAACCCATTTTCTCTTAATGAAGAGGTGATGTTGATAGCATATTAGTTTAATTTTTCTATTTTAAATCTTTAAATTAAAACTATCAAAAACTTCAGCTTGACAAATATTGTATAATATGATATAATAGTACCGTGGTGCGCTAAACGGTTGGCACTTTAAAGCTAGACAAAGCTGTGCTCTGTTACAGGAGCTAAAGAAACCGGTTCATTAAAAATTTAATAAAATGAGAGAAGAAAGAAAGAATGATTTAATTAATCTAGGGTTTATTATTTTACCAATTGCAAGCATTCTTGGTTTACAAGAGGTAATTTCTTTAACATTAAGTGTTTTGACAACACTACAAATAATGTTATTGGGGTTGTATATCGCAGAAGTTTATGCCGATCAATACGAAACACCAAAAAGAGCTCTACTTGCCTTAATTGGCTTTTCTATCGCTATCTTGTTGCAGGTGTTTGTATATCCTGGACAAACAACGATAATAATAATGATTACTATCATGTCATGTTGTGTTACTAGCCTTATTAGTAAAGGAACTATATTTTGTTTAGTATTTACTAATCAATCCAGATTAAGATTTACTGGAAAGCTACTTTTTATCGCAACAATTTTGTTCGGAATTAGTATGATAATTGCTAACTTTGGAAGTCAAAAAATTTGGGTTCCAATTATATTATTATCATTTATTATTGCTATAATCTTTTTAGTTAAAGTATATTTACTTGATACAGTAAATAAAAAATTGATAACAATTATTTCAATTTCTATTTTGTTGCAGACAGGGTTAATTAGCACAATAATTCAGTTCCACAATATACAACTCTGGGAACTTAATCTTTTAGTAGTTATCATTTTATCTTTTGTACCTGTTGTATTTATAGCTTTTATTGCTATTTATTTGATAAAAAGAAGTGAAAAAGCTGATTTGTTAAAAGAAGAAAAATTAGTTCAAAAACAAATCCAGGAAAAAGAACAAATTCGTATTAAAACAGAGAAAAAGATAAAGGAAATTGAAGAAAGTAATACAACTCTTTCAAGATTTGATTTATCATTTCTTTATGAAACAAACAAGGAAAAGGTTTATGAATTAGTCTTTAAAAAAGGTGTACATATTAACTCAATGTGTGAAGACATTGTTGTCTCAAACATGAAAAAACAAATTGTTTGGGGAACAAATTTTGCTAATTCTCTTTCATTTCTTAAACGAGTTGCTGAAAAGGAGTTTGGAGATGAAAATTTAGAATATATCCTGGAACTGGTAAAAGAAATTGAGGAAAATATCTTTAGCAAGAAAACTAACGCTATTGAATATAGGGGTGAAGTTTTGTTAAAAAATATGCTTAACTCCATAAAAGATTTAACCTGTAACTAAGCTAAAAGCCCGGACTTAAAAAAGTTCGGGCTCTTTTTTTTACAAAGTATAATAAATGCTAAAACATCATCCTTATAACTGATTTAATCTTAGCTTTTAAATATCCTGGATAATCAAACTTATACTTTTTAATTATCCTATCAGTAGTCTTATTCACTCTTCTTCTATCAAGCTTAGTTATTCCTTCTGGATTAACAAAATATGCGGTCATAGCTTCTTCTATGTTAGCTAATTGATACTTTGTACCAATCTTAAGCCACAGATCAAGATCTTCACACACAGACAGGCTTTCATCATAACCACCAGCGGCTATATAGGCGTCACGTCTAAATACTACACTTGATTGAGCAAATTGATTCTTAGAAAGAATGCACTTTCTTATACTCTTATCATCTCTTTCAAATATATCTTCTTTAACAAAATTATTATCACTATCATACAAAACAATACCAGTTCCTATTACGCCAACTGCTGGATAACTATCTAAAAAACTAACTTGTAGTTCTAACTTATTCTCATCAAGCCACCAATCATCACTATCAAGCATAGCAATGTACTTCCCTTCAGCTATCTGACACCCTCTATTCCTACTTTTAGTTATTCCTCTGTTTACCTCATTTTTATAATACTTAATCCTTTCATCACTATATGAATTAATAATAGTATGAGTATTATCAGTTGATCCATCTTCAATTATAATTAACTCATAGTCATAAAATGATTGGGATAAAACAGAGTCAATTGCTCTTTTAATTAACCCTTCTCTGTTGTGTGTACATATTACAATAGATACTTTAGGCATATTGTTTAAATGTTATATATTACAATTAAATTATAGCAAAAAAGACTATAGTTAACCAACTAAATCAAACTATTGCAATATTTTTTAAATATTGTATAATATAAAAAGATGGTAAAAGTTCCCGAGCGCCTAGAGTGCCAGTGAATTTTTATCATCTATAAAGAAGACCTCTAAATTAACATAGAGGTCTTTTTTTATGTATCTTTAAATAATGTAATTAAAAAACTAAATTCTTTTCCAAGATGGAGGTAATAGGTCTTTAAACTTGTTATCGTTTTTTCTATTCCAAATCCTAGGAGCAATAACAAGCTTTTCCTTGTTCTGGTTTAAATAAGCTGAAAAAAAGCTAAAGCTAGAGTTTGAGATAATATTGTGCCTAGCTTTAGACATTAATATTAACTCCTGACAGTCACTTAATGAATTATCTGATACAAATATATACTCATCGCCGATAAAATTGTCCTTAGCCCAAGCTATATCATCTGAGAAAATATAGAAAACTGGATTATTTGTGTTTTCTTTAAAATATTTAATAGCACTATTATAATAGTTTAAATCACAAACAAAATGATTTTTCTTAGTTTTGGGATTATTTACATAATCCCCTCTTCTAATATGAATAGCGACTGAGTTAGTATTAATTACCCTATTAACAACATCTCCTTCAATTTCCTTTTTTAAAGAAAACTCTTTAATTAAAAGATCTCTTATTGGATCTAAATATTTATAACTCTGAAAAAAACCTTCAATATAATTATTTTTATACTTAAGCATTTTCTGTTCATAGCCAATATGAAATACCCTTAAAAACTTTTCTCTAAAATACCTCCATCCTTTAGAAAATATACCATAAGGGTATTTATACTTAACTACTTCATCTCTTCTAGCTATCTCAGCTTTAACATTAAAGCAATCAAGTCCATAAATTCTATATGTGTCTCCTCTTTTACCCAATATATCCTTATCAAGCTTTAACTCCTCTTCTCTTTTAAGTGACAAAAGACGTCCAAAAGCATATTGAAACATCTGATTACCTAGTCCTCCTTTTAGTTTGATGATTAGCATATTTAATCTTTTAACTGTAAAAAATAAATTCTTCCTTCACTTTTATCTATTCTACTTTTTTTAAAGTAATAATATCCGCTACCTATTAATTTGGTTATTTTAAAATTATTTTTATCAGCAATCAAACTTATTTCCCAGTCAAATAACGGATTTATATGAAAATCAGTATATTTAAGTCCAAACCAAGAAAAATTACCAGAAAAAAGAAATTTAAACCTACTTAAAATTGAAGTAGTGTTTGGAGTGCTTAAAATAAAAAATCCA
>CAZMJW010000110.1:0-3695 GCA_964566915.1 uncultured Gammaproteobacteria bacterium | reverse complement strand
TTTTTCAAGCCTTTAATCTTTTAGCCAGAACCACAGTTTTAGATAATGTAAAACTACCACTTCTTTATTCTCATAATAAAAAACAAATGGATGAAAGAGCTACAAAGGTTTTAGGGGATGTTGGTCTTTCTCATCGTTTAAACTATTTTACCAATCAGATATCCGGTGGTGAAAAACAAAGAGTAGCTATTGCTCGGGCTTTAGTAAATGAACCATCGGTAATTTTTGCTGATGAGCCAACCGGTAATCTTGATTCAAAGTCTGGTACTCAAGTGATGAACATACTTCAAGAATTAAATAACAAAGGAGTGACAATAATTTTAGTTACTCACGAAACTTTTACCGCTGAGCATGCTAAACGGATTATTCGTGTTAAAGATGGTAATATTGTTAGTGATGAAAAAGTTAAAAATAGACGTTTTGCTAAAGATAGCGAACTTGTAAAATAAAATGTTTGAAGAATTTAAACAATTAATGCATATTGTTTTTCGGGCCTTAAAGAGTAATAAGACTCGAAGTTTTTTAACTATGCTCGGTATTGTAATTGGTGTTGGAGCAGTAGTATTAATTATGTCCCTTGGTGCCGGTGCTCAATCACTAATTCTAGGGCAACTTGATTCTTTTGGTACTGATTTAGTTGGTGTTCTTCCTGGGGCAAGTGACGAAAAAGGACCACCAGCTACTGCTTTTGGGGTAGTGCCAACCAGTTTAAAACATGAAGATATTGTAGCTTTAAGAGATAAAAAGAATGTCCCTAATTTAAAATACGCTGTTTCATATTATGATATAAATTTGCCTGTTTCCTGGCAGGATAATAACTATGATACAGCGATAAAGGGTTTTAATGGTGATTATTTGGAAATTGAAAATATTAATGTATCTTCGGGAAGATTTTTTAGTGATTCTGAAATGGACTCAGCTTTAAGATTGGCGGTAATTGGTCAAACAGTAGCTGATGAAGTTTTTGCCGATAATAATCCGGTAGGGAAAAGAATGAAAATTGGCAATCAAACTGTTGAAGTAATTGGAGTACTTGAAGAAAAAGGAAAGGCTGGTTTTTCTGATCCCAATGATCAGATTTTAGTTCCACTTGAATTTGCTCAAAAAGTATTAGCTGGAGTAAATTATTTGAGCTCTGCTTATGTAAGAGTTGACGATATGGATAATATTGATTATGCCATGAATGACATAAAAATTACTTTAAGAGAAAGACATAATATTGACAATCCTGATGAAGATGATTTTTCAGTTAGAGCTTTTAAAGATGCTCTAGAGTTAGTTACCACTATTACCAATGCTATTAAATATTTTTTAGCAGCCATGGCTGCTCTATCTTTAATTGTTGGTGGTGTGGGAATAATGAATATTATGCTTGTCTCTGTTACTGAGAGAACTAGAGAGATAGGGCTCAGAAAAGCAATTGGCGCTAAAAATAGTCATATTCGTTTACAATTCTTATTTGAATCAATTGTCCTTACACTTATTGGTGGTATTATCGGTCTTTTAATTGGTATATTTTTTGCTTGGTTGGTGTCTGTTGTTGTTCAGGCTCTGGGTTATGATTGGGCTTTTGCTGTATCATTTTTTGCTTTTGCTCTAGCGATTGGTTTATCTACTTTAATAGGGGTGGTATTTGGTTTCTATCCAGCTAATCGCGCTTCAAAGCTTGATCCAATTGAGGCTTTAAGATATGAATGATAATATGAAGAAAATTATAATTGCCCTACAACTTGCTCTTAAGTCTTTAAGTCAAAATATACTTCGAACTAGTTTGACGGTTTTAGGTGTGATTATTGGAGCCGCTTCAATAATAATGGTTTTCTTTGCTGGAGACGGATTAAATTCACTAGTAGCGGGAGAAATTGATTCCTATGGTAGTGATGTAATTCAAACAGAGATTAAAGTGCCAAGTGCTAAAAGTGATTTTCAAGTGGGAGAAGTTACTACTTTAAAAATGGATGATTTTGAAGCGATAAGCAGATTAGATAATATTAAGGGAGGTTATGCGGCTTCACTGGGACAAAAAAGAGTTAGTTATGGGGCAGAAGGAAAAAATTCTTTTCTTTTTGGTGTTGGCCCTGATTATATAAACATTGATAGAAAGAGCAAGATAGCGGAAGGCAGATTTTTTGATGAAGGAGAGAATGAATCACAAGCAAGTGTTGTGGTTATTGGGAGTAAGTTAAGAGAAGATTTATTTGGAAATACTGAAGCGGTGGGAAAGATGATAAGAGTGGGGACTAGTAATTATAGAGTAGTAGGGGTTTTAGAAGAGCAGGGTGGAGCTTTCAATTTTATTGATTTTGATGATATTGTTTATCTTCCAGTTAATACTTTACAAAAAAGAATATTGGGAGTTGATTATTCAATGTATTTTATTCATCAAGTTGTTAATTTAGATATAGCTGAGGAAACAGCTGAAGAGATTAGATATTTACTTCGGGAAAGACATGAGATAGATAATCCTGATTATGATGATTTTCGTGTTTCAACTATGGAAGAAATAGTTGAGACTCTGGGGGTGGTAACCGGAGCGGTTACTTTCCTTCTTTTAGGAATTGTTTTAATATCTCTTTTAGTGGGTGGGGTAGGGATTATGAATATTATGTATGTAACAGTTACTGAAAGAACTCCAGAAATAGGGCTTAGAAAAGCAATGGGAGCAAAACCAGCCGATATTACTTGGCAATTTTTAATTGAATCAGTTTTAATTACATTCTGGGGTTGGCTGATTGGGGTTGTGGTTGGTATTTTAGGTTCATTTGTAATATATAAGTTGGCAATTTCCTATAGTTTAAAAATTAGTTTTGTTTTCCCATTTGAAGGAATACTTGTTTCTTTTATTTTCTCAATTGTTTGTGGCCTTTTATTTGGTTTTCAACCAGCGAAAAGAGCTTCAAAACTTGATCCGGTAGAAGCACTGAGAACAGAATAATTTAAGTATAATGTAAATATTGTTATAATAGTTAGAAATTTAAATAATAAATAAAATAACCTAAATACTTTTATGAAAGAAAAAACTTATAAGTTGATATTGCAAGTTGCTTCAATTTTTGCTCTTTTTATAGTTTTCTTTGTTGATAAAGAAATGCTTTTTCCCTATATTACTTCCAAGCAAATATCTTTTAATATTTTAACGGAATTAATGTTTGCTTTGTGGCTTATTTTTGTCCTTAAATTTCCTGCCTATCAACCGAAAAAGAACCTAATTACTTTTGGTCTTTTAGCTTATTTAATCGCCATAAGTGTATCTCTTTTTGTAAGTGTTGACCCGCAACTGAGTTTTTGGGGTGACGCTGAAAGAATGTTAGGTATATTTCATGTTTCTCATTTCTTTTTATTCTATTTTGTAATTTTGTCAGTATTTAAAAGTTTTAAAGAATGGAAAATGCTTCTTTTAAGTTCTGTTTTAATTGCCACTATTGTTAGTTTAAACGGTATTTTGGGAGATAAAGTGTATAGTACCATTGGAAACACTGCTTATGTTAGTGGTTATTTAATTTTTAATTTTTTCTTTGCTGCTATATTGTTTTTCCGTGAAAAAAATCTCAAGATGCGTTGGTTGTATTTACTACCAGTTATAATAATGCTTTTAGAGTTCTGGAAGTGTAAAACATCAGGGGCAATAATCGGTTTGTTTTTATCAATTCTTTTAGCTTTGTTTTTAGTGGGTGTATTTCATGATAATAAAAAAG
>CAZMJW010000109.1:0-3726 GCA_964566915.1 uncultured Gammaproteobacteria bacterium | reverse complement strand
GATAAAGAAAATGAAAAAGATTTCTTTACAAAAACTAGAGCTTGGTCATTTTGGCTTGGAGTTTTTGTTTTAGCGCTTATCGCTACATCTGTTAGTGGTAGTAAGAAAGTGGAAAATAATTTAAATTCTTTAGAAAATTTAAATAATAACGATCAAATAGTAGAAGTAGTTGATAATAAAAAAGAAGAGACAAGACAAAAGATTGAAGATAATATTGAAATTGTATCAACTAAAATTGAAAAAGATATTTTAGACACTCCAAATCTAGTTGTTTCTTTAAAAAATAATACAGACAAAACAATTGATGGAATAAATATTGAGTCTAGATTTTTAAATAATTTTAATGAGCCAGTGACCGGTCTTGAATTTGACAATGAGCCTTTTGGTGGAACATCTCAACAAATTATTGAGGCTGGACAAACAGCAGAATTTCAATGGATGTTAGTTTTCTATGATGGAGCTACTAAAGTTGATAACTTCAAAATAACTAGAGTTCATTTCACCGATGGGGAAGATTGGAATTTAGAATAATTATAGTTTATCTGATTAAAAATATAATCTCTATATAAAACAAGCTAGTTTAAACTAGCTTGTTTTGTTTATTTGGTGGTCCCGTCGAAGTAATTATTTTTTAAATATTTCAAAAAGGTCTTCGTCATTAAGCATTTGCCACCATTCTGATATTTTATAATCATGATGTGAATCTATGTATTCAGGGTGGCGTCTGCTCAGCTGATATATTACGGACGGGTAGTGTCCTTCTTTTATGTTTTTAATTAATTGATGTTTGGCTAGGTCGTTTATTATTTCATTTCCACTCATTATCGCTGAAGTACAACGATCTTTAAAAAATACATTTGTTTTTATCCATCTATAAACAGTTGACCTGTTTATGTTTAGTTTTTGACAAGCTGATTGAATTAAAGGATTTTGCCTTAACTCTTCTACAATTTTATCTTGTATAGCTTCTCTTTTTCTGTCACTTAAACTTTTGTCATCATAAATACTTAGGTTTTTATTGTTGTTCATATTTTTTTAATTATTATTTAATTTATTATATTTTTTTATTATCGTTTCGCAATATTCTGGATCTATTTCTATAAGTAAGCACTTTCTTTTAGTGTTTTCACAGGCTTCTAAGAGACTGCCACTTCCCGCAAATGGATCATAGACAATATCATTTATCTTAGAGCTATTTAGTATAATTCTCCTTAATAAAGATACTGGCTTAGATGTTGGGTGTAGCTTACTTTTGTTGGGCTTAGGACAAAACAGTATGCTTTTGTCCTTGGCTTTTCTGAATACATGAGTTCCATGCCAAGCATAGGCAATAAGTTCATGTTGTGGTAGATAGTCCAGTCTCCCGATAACTGATGTGCTTTTTACCCAAATTAAGAGTTGTGAAAAATATAAACCAATTTCAGTCATCGCTTTTTTTAGAGCGAATATCATTTTATCGGAATTAAAGATGTATATGGAGTTTTTTCTATTCAAGGATGGAATAACATTTTGTATCCAGTTTTTACTAAAATTAATATACTCTTCCTCACTTTGAGATTGATCATTTATGATATTTTTAGCTTTGCCTAACTTCTGAGTAAAACCAGCCTTGCTCTCTACATAATTTATTCCGTATGGGGGGTCGCTTAAAATTAAGTCAATTTTATCTTTTCCTATTAACTTTTTCACATGCTCTTCATTCAGGGCGTCTCCGTAAAGTAGTCGGTGTTGCCCCAAGTGAATAACTTCTCCAAATTTAATTAATTTTTCTTGCTTTTTTGTTTGCATAAAATTCGTATCGATTAATTATTAGTTGACAGAAAATTGGATTAATTTCTGACATATAACATATTCTTTTTAATTGTTCACATGCTAATAATAGAGATCCAGACCCTCCATAAATATCTAGGATTACATCTCCAGGCTTAGAACATCGTTTTAAAGGTTTTTCATATAAGTCTAGTGGTTTTTGTGTACTATGATTGTATAAAATTCCTGCATCTCTTTTTGCTAGCCATATATTTGTTATGTCTAAAATATCATCTGCCGTTCTATTTCCTGTTCCAATCTCTTTGTTTAGTATTTCATTTGTTTTGGTTGAAAGAGGAGACAGGAACGGTCTTCCGATAGTCCCGTATATACAAGCCTCAACCGATTTATTAAAGGCAACATTAGGGGTTACGCAGAATCCATTTTTGATCCAGAAACAAACTCTTTCATTTTTTATGCTATTTTCTTTAAATAGGGTTTGAACTAGCCAAATATTTCTTTCATCAGCCCAAGTAAAAACATGACAGTCTTTTTTGGCATGCAATAGAGAATTTTTAAGTCCCCGATTTAAAAAGTTTTTATATTCAGTGTCGTTCTTAGAGTCTTTAATGTTTCCTCCGTAATTTGCTTTATTGCCAATTCCTTTGTCGTAGTTTACATTTGTATTATATATGGGGTCGTTGCAAATAAGTCCTGTTTTAGTCTTTCTCATTAATTTATCTATCGTTTCTTTTTCATGGCTATCTCCACAGATTAGGTAGTGATTACCGAGCTTAAAGAGATCGCCAGTTTTTATGTCTGTTTTTTTAATTCTCTTCAGCTCTTTTATTTCGTCAAATTCATCGTTTACGATTTCAATTTCATTATCAAATGCTTGTAATAAGTCATCTTCGTCTAACCCAGATTCTAGTAATAAATCTAAGTCCATTTCTTTTAGTATTGAGTATTCCCAGGAGCCATGATTAGCATTACTTCGCAATAAGTATTCTTTAAATTCTTTTTCGCTTAGTCTTCTATTAGGAATCCTAACATCTATTTCTTCCTTTCCTCTACCTAATAATTGCAAGGCTTTAATTCTTTGATGCCCGGCTATTATTTTTCCATCGATTGTCACAGCTGGTATCTCTGCTAGATTAAATTTTTTAATACTCATCTTAAGATCGTTCAATTGCTTTTCTGATATTATTCGAGGATTTTTTTCATAGGGAATTAAATCGCTAACCCTTCTTTTTTCGGTGTGCCAAATTAATTGATTTTTCATAGTTTTTTGAATTAATTATTAACTAGCTCAATTCTATAAAAAATATTATAATCAATATATTACAGCTGTTGAAAACATAAAAATCGCTATTTTGTAGCGATTTTTAAAGGGTTTTATTTGTTTTATTTTAAAAACGTTTTAGGTCCATTAAAGAATCTTTATATCGTTTTTTATAAACAGCGATATCACTATATCCAAATTCGGTTCCATATTTTTCGTTTATTAGGGATTTTATTTCATCATCTGTTTTTAATTGTTTGTGCAAATCCCAAACGTCTTTTGATATAGTTTCTCGTTGTGAGACTTCTATTTTTTTCTTGTTTCTTTTATCCCTTTTCTTGTTTATTAGTTTAAATATATTAAGCACATCTCTTATGGTTGTTTCCGGGTAAATTTCTAAATAAATATTTCCGGGAATGAATCTATATTTATTTATTTCTCTGTCTTTGTCGGCGATAATCATTCCTACTCCAGGTGTTTTTTTTAATGATTTTCCAGTTGTAAATTTTCTTTTATCTTTGTTGTCTACTTTTAATAGAAAGGGAATGATAGAGTCAGGGCAAGTAATGTAATCCGTTATTATGGGTATAATTCTTCTTGATAATTTTGTTTCGATTTTAAATTGATTTATTAAATCTTCTGCTTTATTGTGAATTTCTTTGTGTTCCTGATTATTTTTAGCTCTCTAATTATAA
>CAZMJW010000108.1:0-3784 GCA_964566915.1 uncultured Gammaproteobacteria bacterium | reverse complement strand
TTTTCGGCCAAGAGAAATTAAGTTTTTCCATAAGCTCATTATAGTATAAAAAGAGAAAATTATCAATTAGAAAAACTTTTTAAATTGAGATGTATTTTTATTATTATACAAGCAAAAAACTATCCAAATAGATAGTTTTTTGCTGTATCTTCTTTGTCGAAACTATTTTTATTATTTCCAACCAGCTGGGATGTCGGCGTAGTTTGAGAGGTTTGTAGCACCATAAAACGCTCCAGTTCCAATAGGCAATGGGTCTCTTAACCATAGAGCAGGAGCAGGGCCAGTTAAACTATAGTTCTCACTAAAAACATAATAAAAAGTTGTTACAAGAGGATTGTTGTCAAATAATCCATCAGGAATTGAGCTTAGATTATTTCTTGAAAAAGTATTACTAAAATTTGTTACCTTGGTATTATTGCTAAACAATCCCGAAGGTATTGAAGTTATATTATTAATACCAAAGGTATAATAAAAACTAGTCACATCAGGAGTGTTAGCAAATAAATTTTCTGGGATTGAGTTAAGATTATTATTTAAAAACGTCCAAGTAAAATCTACAACTTTTGTAGTGCTGGCAAATAAATTTTCTGGAATACTTGTTATTTCATTGTTGTTAAAAGTCAAAGAAAAATCAGTTACAAGGGGGTTGCTATCAAACAATCCAGACGGAATGGAAGTTATAGAATTATCCTGAAATATTCCTCTAAAACTAATTACATTAGAGTTATTGTTAAATAGACCTATAGGAATTGAGCTTAGATTATTTCTTGAAAAAGTATTACTAAAATTTGTAACTTTCGTGGTGTTATCAAATAATCCACTTGGAATAGATGATATGTTATTTCTTACAAAAGTTTGTGAAAAATTTGTAACTTTCGTGGTGTTATCAAATAATCCACTTGGAATAGATGATATGTTATTTCCATCAAATGTGCCCAAAAAATTAACTATTTTTAAATTATTGTTAAATAATCCCGTTGGTAGTTCTGTTAATTGATTACCGGAAAAAGAATGTTTTAAATTTGTTAAATTAGGAATATTGCTTAATAAATCACCAGAAATCGAAGATATTTTTGATATTTGAAATGCGGACGAAAAATTTTCCACTCTTTCTGCTCCCGTAATAGGTCCGTTTGGCAAAGTGCTTAAATTAAGGCAACCAAAAAAAGCATCTTGAAAAGATATAAAACCTACATCTCCCCACTGAACAACTTCTAATAAGTTATCTTTACTGCTACTTACATTATTATTAAAATAAATCCAAGGAAATTTTCCAGTAATTCTTATCTCCGTTGTTGTTGCCTCAGAGTAAGTATGGTTTATATCCGGGTCATTATAAGAATTGACATGTGAAATATCTCCATCTCCCCAATTTACAAGAAAATTATAACCATCTTTACTATAAGGAGTCGCTAAACCATCTTTAACAGGTAAAGTTAAAGTTTCACCGGCATCAACACTAAAAACTAAAACCAGGTCATTATTTGGGTCATTAAATTCTGGTGTATATAGCTCAAAAAAAGCTGTTAGAATTACATTCTCTTCTGTTAGAGCAGCTATATCATCTTTTCTTACATAATTACCATATTGATCAGACCACATAGTAAACTCATAGCCATTTTCTGGTATAGCGTAAACTTCCACTGTTTCATCTCCTGTAAATACAATTTGCTGAACTTGATTTTCAACAAAAAATAATCTACTTTTTTCTATTTTATAGATAGTGTCATAAAAAACCTCGTCATTAAAACCACCTATTATATAAACATGATCACCGATATTTTCAATTATAGAAAACGATAATGTATGAGGTATATTAAAGATTCTTCTCCATTCATTATTATTAAAATCGTATTCAAAGGTGTAATCTGATGCGTTTGAAAGAACGCTACTATTTCCACCAAAATATAATAATTTATCATTAATATAAGATAAGCTACCACCCGTTCTGCCTTCTGGTAAAACAGGTAAATCTACATTCCATTCTCCTGTTAAAAAATTGTAACTTGAAAATTCATTTGAAGAATCAAAGCCTAATTTGTATGTACCACCAGCAAAATACAAAACATCACCGATTAACTCAGCGCTTCGAAAAGAAACGGAATTTACTGGTGTACTGCTAGAAATTATTTCCCACTGATTATTAATTGAATCATACTTTTCAATATAATCTGAAAATAATAAACTTGCATTAAAACCACCGAAAGAATAAATTTCATTATTATAAGTTACAGCCACGGCAGCACTTCTATAAATATTAGTACTGCTAACATATTCCCATTGACCAGTATTTAAGTCGTATACCTCTGTTGAATGAATAGGAATAAATGAAGCTAAACTTTGAAGGCCATTTATAACATAAATTTTATCTCCAATCTTAGCTATAGAATGAGCCGCTCTAGCCCCGTTCATTGGGTTTAAATATTCATACTCCATTAATTCGGTGTCGTATATTACCACCGTACTAGTGGCTGTCATATCACTTGTCATGCCGCCAGCAATAAATATTTTAGTATCATCAATGGGTAAGTGTGCTGAACCAGCTATAGCGAAAGGTAGATTATTTTGCCCTTCCCACTCTGGATAATCATTAAGTTTCACATAACCACCTTCGGAGGCGGTATAGGTAAGAGTGTATTGAATTACTTCTGGCTCCTCCTCATCATCACCCTCCTCATCACCACTTCCATCCTCGCCATCACCTTCACCATCTTCCCCCTCCTCCTCATCTGGAACTTGAGAAGTAGAACCAGAACCAGAACCAGAATTAGAAATAGGCATAGCCGGTGTTCCCTTTTTACCAACACTATCTATAGTCTCTATGTTTCCGTAGATTATGTTGTTATTACTATCTATTACATAAGCTCTGATAAAAGGATAAGTAAGGGGTTCTAGTTCATCTAAATTAGCGGTAATTGAGCTACCTAAAGAGGAGTCAATTACTTTTTTAAGATGATTTTCTAAAGTAGGGGTTAATGTTGTGTTGGGGTCGCTGGTGTAATCATACAAAAACCCTTTTTCTTTAATATCATCTATTTTAGAGATACTAGCACTTAGACTAATTATATGAGTGAAGTTAGTCATTAAAGCTGGTTTTTGGGTTATGACTTTAATTTCAGTATTTTCTTTTGGAATAGTTTCTGTGTTGTTGTTAGCTTGTCCTTCGTGTTTAGCTATTTTATTTAAATTAGAGTTAGTAATACCTAATCCTAAATTTCTCATTACATTAAAAGCGTCAGCTGGACGACCGAGGTAATGGAGTTTTAGGTCAAGAGGATTAATGTAATAGGCTTGACCTTTGTCTTCTACTTGCAGGAGTATTCTTCCGGCTAAACGACTTGGAGCTTTAGATTTTAGGAAGTTAGTAATATCCTTATTAGAAGCACCGAGACCTAAAGAACGCATAATATTAAAGGCATCAGCTGGACGGCCAAGATAATATCTTAGGTTATTGTTAGGGTTTAGGTACCAGGCTTCGCCATTACTTTCTACCTCAAGGAGAATGCGGCCAGAGAGTCTATTTGCAAGCGAGTTATCTGTTTGAGCATTAGCTGCTAGTTTAGTTGATATTAGTCCGAGTGATAATACAAAAATAATAGAGACTATATAGATAGTCAGCTTCTTAGAAAATAGCTTTTTCATTGTTTTATTTTTATTGACTTATGTTTTTATATTATAGCAGATTGATGCGGGAGCTGGAAGTCTATTTTTATAATTAAATTTATAAATATAATTTTTAATTGAAAAAATTAGCTTTTCTTGTTATATTAAAGCTATAAAAAAA
>CAZMJW010000107.1:0-3856 GCA_964566915.1 uncultured Gammaproteobacteria bacterium | reverse complement strand
TAATAGTATATTAGTGTTGTTGTATACTACTAAGAATTCTGTACCATTATTGTTTACCACTTCAAGGCCCATTGCCCAGCCGCCAGTAGTACCTAAGTTATATGTATATCTATAATCAACAACTGATAAGTCTTCTTTTGATAAACTAACTACACCCATACCATTAGAAAAATAGAAGTGTCCATTAATACTAGTTCCGGTTGCATCAAATCCTTCGTGATCCAAGTGTCTAAAGCTGGCAAGAAGTTCTCCTTCTGGATTAAACTTTTTTGTGTAATAATCATCAACTACATAAATATTTAAATCTTTGTCTTGATATGCTTTGTGATTATTTGGACTAACTCTAAAGTTTAAAGGAATTTTAGTAGTTACCGCCCTTAGATTTGTGTCATATACTTCTAAATAGTTTCCTTTAACATTTAAGATGTAATCATCATTATCTGCTCTTAGACTGTATGGACTTTCTTCGTTAGTTATATTATATGAGTTAATAACTTGAAGATCATTGTTCCATATCTTTACTCCTTTAGCGCTAATAGTAGCGATATATGAACCAAATTTATCAACTCTTGAATACCATTCCCAATAGGTGTTTTTATCTTCTTTTACTAATTCTAAACCATGAGCTTTTATTTCATATTTAAAGACACTGTATTCAGAAATTGTATAGACATATAATCTATTGTTTTCAATATTAAATTCAAGATCATAGAAATCTTTAAATGAATTGAAAAGACCGCTATAGTTTTTTATTTGTGCAATTTTTTCTAATTCACTATTAGCATTTTCAGATTTGAAAATTTCTAAGAAACCAGAGTTAGTTGTCCCGATATATATATCACCTTTATAGGCAATTGATTCACCGGAGTAGTATGGTTTATTTCTACTTTGGCCAGTTTTAATTATTGCAAATACACTTACAAAGATTAAAAGGGAAAGTAGTCCGTAAAATAACTTTTTTTTCATATAATTTTGATTATAGATGTTTATTCATTTTATATTTTATAATTCCCACTATTATATCCTAATTATAAAAATTTGTCAAGAGCAAGCCTTATTTACTATTGACAAATTAATCTAAATATTATATAATAACTTGAACACTAAAAATATATTTAAAAATAATTTATGACATTTGTTGATTTTAAAAAATTGTTAAAAATTAAAAGAGGAACTATTTTCTCTCTAGTTTTTATATTCGTAATCCTAACATTACTTATATCACTTATCGGACCACTTAAATATTCTTCAATTTCCAAGGTTTTGGTAATGCAAAAGAATATTTCTTCAAGTGATTCATATACGTTATCCCGTTCTAATGAATATTTAGGTAATCTATTTGCCGAGGTTATATATTCTGGTACATTTTTTAATTCAGTAATGAATTCAAAATATAATGTAGATAAAAGTTATTTTAGTGGTGATTACGGAAAACAATTAGAAGAATGGAATAAGACAGTTTCTACTAAAACAATTGCTGATACCGGAGTTATTGAAATATCAGTATATCATCCAAATTCTGAACAAGCGCGTTTAATCTCATTAGCTATTAATTATATATTGATAAATGATAATGGAGATTATCAAGGAGGAGACAGTGTAAATATTAGTGTTTTAAATCAACCAGTTGTTTCAGATTACCCGGATAAACCAAATCTATTATATAATGTTGCTTTCGCTTTTATTATTAGTTTATTTGTTTCTATGGTCTATATTTATTTATACCCAGAAAATAGATATAATATTTCACTTATTCCTAAAAGAAGTAATAAGGGAAAAAAGAAAGAAACACAAAGAAAGAATAAAGAAGCTAATATTATAAAAGAAATTCAGACAAAAAATAAGACAAACGAAAAGATAAGAATACCGGTTGATAAATATAATGATAGAAAAGAAGATAATTCTAAATTTGAATCAGAAGATAAAGTAAAAGAAGAATTATTTGCTAAGGATGTATTTGAACCACAGGGTGATATTAAAGGATTATTTAAATAAAAAATTTAATTTATATAAATTTTTCAGTTCGTTAACAATAAAATAAAAGATAAAGATGAAAAAACTAGTATTATTAATGATTATGCTGGTAAGCTTCATTGAGGTTTTTTCTCAATTTGAAGATTACTTTAGAGAAAAAAGTAATATAGTTATCTTTAGTGGACTTGTTTTAAAACAGGGAGCTGAAGATAAAGGTAATTACTTAGGTACTTATCTGGATTATCAAGTTTTTAAATCAGATAATGGAAAATGGACGATGGCACCTTATGCGGTGTTTAGTCGATCTCAGTCGGGATATTATTCCGGTAATGATTACTCAAAAACTATCTCCTATGCATATGGTGGTGGTTTGTCACTGGGTTTCTATGAACAGAATTTCACTTTTCGCCATCAGTTATTTACCGGATTTAGTCTGGGACTGAGAAGAGAAGAGGATTCAAATGTAGTAGAAACTAAAGATGGAAATTATATTGGAGTACAAAAAGATCTAATGCTAAAAACCGGTTTAAATATAAATCTTTTAAAAGGATTTGGTATAAGACCGGATTTATTTCCGAGAAGCCAACTGCAAGCTTCATTGATGATTCCTTTACATGCTAATAAAAAAGCTGTTTGGGAGAACAATTCAGGTCTTAGAGAAAATATTGCTGATAGCTATAGTTGGAATAAAACATATTTTGAACTACTAGCAAAACAGAATATTGTTAGAACAGCGATTGATTGGCAACAAAATTTCTATTTCAGTCCAAAACTGGTTGGCCTCTACAGCTTTTCAGCTGGAGATAGTCGGCATTTCTATGGCCTGGGAGTGGAATTTTCATGTCATCGAGCTTACAGAGATGATTTTTTGTCTCTAGGAGCTATGTATAAAGTTAGTCGTCGTATGACTGACAATTATTTTATTCTCAGTTTAAATTTCAATCTAAGCAGTTTGCTTAGAAGTAATTAATGTAGAACCAAAAAAAAGAAGAAATGAATAGAAACAGGTATTTATTTTTGTTAATCGGATTAGCTTTGATAGTATTTTTGTTTATCGCTTATCAGTATAAACAAAAGAATGTCCAAGATATTACTCCGACAACAACTGAAGATCGTTTAACTATTGCTTTAGTTGAGAATGCGACCCTATCTGAGCGCGTCAGGTGCTTGGAAGAAATGTTAAGAAACTGCCAAGAAGACAAAGTTTCAACTACAACAATTTCTAATGAAGTTGTTGAAGAAACTAAATCTTCAAATGGTCCGGTTATTAAAATAATTGATCAAAAACCAAAAGTTAAGACTGAGGTGAAAAGAGCAATTGTTAAAACTGAGACGAAACCGGTAGTGAAAACAGAGACTGTCCAAAAAGTACAGAAAGTTGAAACAGCTCCAGCTATTGTTTACGGAACCGGAAATAGTGGTAGTGAAAATTATTTTCCTGCCTATTTCTATGAACCGGGAACCGAAGGGGTAAAATTCTGTGTTCGGCTTGGTGGTGATGAGTCAAGACACTTGCCTCACTTAGCTATTTCAAGCGGAAACATTAACGCCGAGGCCAACGGAATATCTGGGTATAACTGGGTTGTTTTAGGACCAGTGTCAGATTTAGTTGGTGACTGGGGTATTACCGAGGATAAAACATTTTTTGTTTCGGTAAAACTAATTGAAAGTTTTTTAAGAACAGAAGACAATGGAATAGTTGAGCTCAAAGCTCCGGCTACTAATTGGCAGCCTAAAGTAATGACCAGGTTTGGTGATTACTATATTTTCAGAGTTGAGTAGAACATTAAAAAAGAATAATCATGAAAAAAATTGTTGTATTAATTGTTTTAAGTTTTTTCATCTTTAATTCAGTTCAAGCCAAGGAAAAAGAAAAATTCTA
>CAZMJW010000106.1:0-3859 GCA_964566915.1 uncultured Gammaproteobacteria bacterium | reverse complement strand
ACTCCAGGTTCTGGTCCTGGCTATCTGGGTTCGAATCCTAGTCCCCGAGCCAACACATTTTTTGTGCTGTAGACCGAGATATATCTCTTAATACTAGCCAAAAAACAAGAAAACATGATTTAGGTCATGTTTTTTTGTTAGAGTCAAATTAGCGAAAAGAGCCGTAAATAAAGGATATTTTTGGTTCGAATCCGAGGTCTGTCAAAATAGAATTTTAAAGAATAAAGTTTTAGTAAATTTTTATTTTTTGTTTATATATTATTGATGGGCGATCGAGTAGAAACATGCTATTATATCAAATATAATAATATGCCTGATTTTAATAATTTAGATTTAAAAAATTGGAAAGATTCAGAGATTTGGACTGATAGTCTTTGGATTATTAAGGAGCGAGATAAGTCGGGGAAACACGACGGTTTTTATCATGGTAATTTTGTCCCACAAATACCTCATCAATTAATTTTAAGATATACCAAGGAAAATGATGTTGTTTTTGATCCTTTTTTAGGCAGCGGTACAACGGCTTACGAATGTGAAACTTTAAAAAGACATTGCGTTGGTATAGAAATTCAACCCGCATTAGTTAAGCATGTACAATCAAAATTAGACAGTAAAAATAATTTTTTTGAAATTTTAGCGGCTGATAGTACTGAAGAAAAAACTTTTACTAAAATAGAAGAATCTTTAAAAAAACACAGAAGAACAAAGGTTCAATTGGCTATCTTACATCCGCCGTATGCTAATATTGTTAAATTTAGTGATAATAAAAATGACTTATCTAATGCTAAAGATTTAAGAGAATTTTTAGATCAATTTTCAAGCGTTATTAAAAACACTTTAACTATTTTGGAAAAGGGGCGGTATATTGCAATTGTGATGGGAGATAAATATGAAAAAGGAAAATGGATTCCGTTGGGTTTCTATTGTATGAATGAGGCTTACAAGTTGGGTTTAACGCTAAAAAGCGTTATAATAAAGAATATGGAGGGGAATAGAGCTAAACAGAATAAAGAGGGAATTTGGCGTTATAGAGCTCTAACTAGTGACTACTATATTTTTAAACATGAATATATTTTAATTTTTAAATATTAATATGACTAAAGAAGAACTATTTCTAGAGCTTGCAAGGCCAAACCAGCAAGGTGTAAGTCGCTGGGTTTCAGCAATTGAATTTGTTGGTAAATATAAACCACTTCAACTTGGAAATGGTGGAAGTTGGTGTAGGGCTAGCTCTAGTTTAGCAAAAAAATATATTGTTGAATTTGATAAAGGTAAAACAGCGGGAAATTCCATTGATAGGGTCCGTTTATTTGGTTTTAATAACAAAAAAACCTTTAATCATAACATTAGGAAGGAAATAAAAGATTTTTATAAGACTCAAAAATGCGTCATGCTTGGAGTTAATGGTAGCTCTGAAAATACAAAAATTGAGATAGATCATAAAGATGGTAGAAAAGATGACCATAGACTTTCAAATCTAAAAGAACAAAAAATGAGTGATTTCCAGCCACTTGCAAAAGCCGCAAATGATATTAAAAGACAAATTTGTAAGAGATGTAAGGAAACTAATAAGCGTTGGAGTGCAAAAAATATTCAAGGCAATCCATTCGATTTCTATATAGGAGATGAAAACTATTCAGAGGAATTAGGTTGTAAAGGATGTTATCAATATGACCCAGTTGAGTATAGAAAAGTTGTAGTAAAGAAAGTGGGGGAATTATCAGCAAAGGAGGCTGTAGATAAGGTTTTTAAAAAATTATATCCAGAGGAAAAATAATAAAAAATATGAATTACATTGGTAGCAAATTATCACTGTTAGAATTTTTAGAAAATTCTATTAAAAAAGTAGTCAAAAAAGACTGTAATGTTTTTTGTGATTTATTTGCTGGCACTGGTATTGTTGGGTCATATTTTAAAAAGAAAGGCTTTAAGGTTATAGCTAATGATATTCAGTATTATAGCTATGTTCTAAATAGGCATTACATTAAAAACCATAAGCCACTGGAATTTAAAGGACTGTTCAATTTAATTGATACTTTGAAAAAAGAGGATATTAAAAATAGAGGAAATATTGTTTTAGAATATCTCAACAACTTAAAAGGCAAAAAGGGCTTCATTTATAACAATTACTGTTTAGGTGGAACAAAAAATAAAGCCGAACAAAGACTTTATTTTTCAGATGAAAATGGTTTAAGATGCGATGCAATTAGACAGAAAATAGAAGAATGGAAAAAAACTCAAGCGATTAATGAAAATGAGTATTATTTCTTATTAGCAAGTTTAGTTGAGTCTATAGATAAATATGCTAATACCGCTTCCGTTTATGGCGCTTTTTTGAAGAGTTTAAAAAAATCTGCCTTAAGACCATTAACCATGAATCCCGCTGAGTTAATAATTAATGATCAAGAGCACGAAGTTTACAATGAAGACATCAATTCTGTTGTAAAAAAAATAAAAGGGGATATTTTATATCTTGACCCGCCATACAATCAAAGACAGTACGCTACAAACTATCACATACTAGAAACAATCGCTAAATATGATAGCCCTGAAATTCATGGTAAAACTGGTTTAAGGGAGTATCAAAAACAGAAGTCTTCTTATTGTTCAACAAATCAAGTTAAGAAATCATTTAAAGATTTGATCGCTAATGCCGATGTCAAATATATATTTTTAAGTTACAATAATGAAGGATTAATGTCCGCCGATGATATAAAAGAAATAATGAGCACTAGAGGTAAATACGGATTTTTTACTCAGGAATATTCTAGATTTAAAGCCGATAAAAATAGGGAATATAAAGCTGAAAAGACAGTGGAATATTTACATTATGTAGTTTGTAATAATGTTTTATGAAGAAAAAGAGCCCTATTAATGACCATAAATATTTATTAAAGAGTTATTATATCGTTAATGAATATCTTTCTGATCTTCAAAATAAAAACTATAGCTTGGCGGAAGTGGTTGTTTATTTTTGTACAGTAACTGAAAAGATATTTAAAATAAAGCTTTATGCCAAAAACCCTGTCTTAGTCTTTGACTTTTCTAAATTAAAAGATAATGATCAGTTGTCAGCAATTTCCCTAAAGAAAGAAGTTAACTCTGAAACAATAAAAATTAGGGATACTATAAATAGATATAATATAATTTTTAAAAATAAATTTTCCGATGAAGAGTTGCAGGCGTTACTTGATGTTTATAATATAAGAAATGAGTTAATACATGGGTATAAAAATGATGAGTTTGTATTGGCCGATAATGAAAATATAATTAAAAAAATGGGGACTATTTGGGAAAAAATTTCATTAGAAATTGTTTCTTTTTTTGGTCAAGATAAAATTAAGTCAAGCAAGCCTAAAAGAAAATATTCAGAAGAAGAGCTGGAAAATGTCTTGAAAGAAGAGGTTGGTAAAAAAATTGGACAAAACACAAGTGTTGATAGTTATTCTTTAAAACATAATAATGATATTATTCAACTTACCGGCTTAACCATGTATTCTGACAATCTTTGTCCACGTTGTGGAACATATAATTTTTCCAAATGTGAATCTTCTCCAGAATATGGTTTTAGATATCGATTAGGTTATTTGTTTAATGATAGTGTGGTGGATATGTATAAATGTAAAAATTGTAATCTTGAATTGACAAAAAAAGAATATGATATAGCCAAAAAAATCAAAAAATTATAGCTTGATTATTTTTTTATCCTTCATAACTAGTTTACTTTCAAGGCAAGCTAAAACTTCTCGTTTTTCAATAATTGAGCCCTCTCTAAGAACATATTTAGCATAGTTTTTCATATCTATGCTTTTTTGTTTATCAAAGTTGCCATCTTTTAGGCCTAAGATGCCTTTGCTAA
>CAZMJW010000105.1:337-3902 GCA_964566915.1 uncultured Gammaproteobacteria bacterium | reverse complement strand
ACGGAAATGACTTAATGGAAGAATTTGATTTATCTCCTAGTCCTAAAATTGGTGCAATATTAGACGTTCTTTTAGGTTTAGTAATTGAGGAACCGGAAAATAATAATAGAGAATTTTTGTTATCCGAAGCTAAAAAATTAATGTTAAAGGATTTAGAACAATTAAGATTGGAGGCTAAAGAAAAGATAGAAGAAAAGAAAGTTGAAGAAGATCAAAATATTAAAAAACAATTTAAAGTATAAAATAATTTATTAATTATATTAAAAATATTAAAAAAATATCACTATTCTTTGTTTTTGTTTTTCTTATTATTGGATTATCTGCTTGTTCATTAAATAAAGAAAATGATTTAAATAATGAATATTCTAATCTTAATAATGAAATAATTAATGAAAATAACAATATTGATAATAATATAGTTAATAATTCAGATAGTAATACAACAACTACATCGATTATTGAAGAAGGTGTGGTAGAAAATGAAGAAAGCGCTGAAATTGAGGAAAATAGTACAAGTAACGGAGAAGAAAGTGATAATATTAAACAAGATAATTTAATTAATAATAAAGAAGGTGATACTAGCAAACAAGTAATATCAGTTAGTAAGCCTGATTTAAAAAAATATATGGTAGACCCAAATAATTTTGAAAATCTAGTATCAGAGTATACTGGAGCAATAATTAAAACAAATAAAGGAAATATAACTGTTAAATTTTATAACAACGAGTCTCCTTTTACAGTAAATAATTTTCTAAACTTAGCTAAGCTCGGTTTCTATAATGAGACAAAGTTTCATAGAATTATTTCTGATTTTATGATTCAAGGAGGAGATCCTTTAACAAAGGAAGATAATTCAATGTATTATGGAACTGGCGGTCCTGGCTATCGTTTTAAAGATGAAATTAATAACCATAAATTAGTTAAGGGCTCATTAGCTATGGCTAATTCTGGGCCAAATACTAATGGTTCACAGTTTTTTATAGTAGTAATTGATTCAACTCCATGGCTTGATGGTGCTCACACTAATTTTGGTGAGGTAGTTGAAGGTATGAATGTGGTTAATGAAATTAGACAGGTGGAAACTGGTGCAAATGATATTCCTCTTGAAGATGTGATAATAAATTCAATAGAATTAATTAAATAAACTTATGAAAGTTTATTTAGATAATGCTGCTACAACTCGTCTTGATAAACGGGTTGAGCAAGCTATGAGGCCATATTATTCTAAATTATATGCTAACGCCTCATCAATTCATGAGCCGGGACAAAATGCTTATCTTGATTTAATAGCTAGCAAAGAAAGTGTTGCTAAAATATTAGGCACAGAAGCTCGTTCAATTATTTATACTTCATCTGCTACTGAGGCAAACAATTTAATTATTAAAGGTTTTGCTAGAGCAAATAAAAATAATGATAGAAAAAAAATAATAATTTCTGAAATAGAACATCCTTGTGTAAGAGAAGCGGCTAATTCACTTAAAGAAGAAGGTTTTGAAATAATATATTTAAAACCAAACAATAAGGGATTATAGAAAAAGAAGAGCTTTTAAAAAAGATTGATAAAAAAACACTACTTGTTTCAGTAATGATGGTTAATAACGAAATTGGAACTATTAATAAAGTAAAAGAACTCTCTGATATTTCTCATAAATATGGAGCATATTTTCATACCGATGCTGTTCAAGCTGTTCCATATATTAAAATTAATGTTTCAAAAATGAACATTGATTTTTTAAGCTTATCTGCTCACAAATTCAATGGACCTAAAGGTGTTGGAATAGCCTATATTAAGTCAGGGATTAGGATTAAGGCAGAAATAGTTGGTGGTGGCCAAGAAGAGGGCTTAAGAGCCGGCACATATAATATGCCAGCAATAATTGGTTTTTCTAAAGCCTTAGAATTAGCTTATCTTGAAAGAGATAAATATATTAAAGAGGTTAAATCTTTAAGAGATTATTTTTGGCAAGAACTAAAGAAAAACATTAGCGATATTAAAGTAAATGGATGTTTAAGAAATAGAGTGCCTAGTAACTTAAATGTAATGTTTTATTCAATTGAAGGTGAAGCAATACTTATAGACCTATCAAGACAAGGTGTTTATGTATCAACCGGTTCGGCTTGCTCAGCTACTGATTTAAAAGGTTCATATGTTCTAAAAAGTATCGGACTTGACAAAAATTATTTAAATAGTAATATTAGATTTTCACTAGGTAAATATAATACTAAGAAAGAAATAGACTATACTATTAAATGTCTAAAAAATACTGTTAAAAGATTAAGATCTTTTAGCCCAATTAAGTAAATAATATTTTATATATATGGCATTAAATTATACTAAGAAAACAATGAATCACTTTCTAAAACCAAAAAATATTGGTCAAATTGCTAAACCCGATGGTTATGCGCAAATTGGCAATATGGTTTGTGGTGATCAATTAGACTTTTTCATTAAAGTTAAAGATGGAAAGATTAAAGATGTTAAATTTCTTTCTTTTGGCTGTGCTTCAAATATAGCTACTGCTTCAGTAATGACAGAAAAAGTGAAGGGAATGACCCTTGAAGAAGCTAAGAAATATCCTTGGAAAAGTATTGTTGATGATTTAGGCGGACTTCCAAGTCAAAAGGTTCATTGTTCTGTGATGGCCGTACAGGGGCTACAGAAAGCAATTAAAGATTATGAAGAAAGACAAAAAGATTTAGTTAAAATCCAAAAGAATAAGACCAAGGTTGTTAAAAATGTTAAAAAAAGAAAATAATAAAAACAATTTAAAAAAGGGACTTGACAGTCTCTTTTTTGTTTGATACTATATCAACATAAATTGATATAGTATTTAAACATAATCAATATTTATAAACTAAATTAAAGAAATATATGAGTAAAGTAATTGAACTAACAAGTGAAAATTTTAAATCTGAAGTACTTGATTCAGAATTACCAGTATTAGTAGATTTTTGGGCTCCATGGTGTATGCCATGTAAAATGATGGCACCAGTACTTGATGAAATGTCTGAAGAATTAGAGGGTAAAATTAAAATAGCTAAAGTTGATGTAGAAAACCCATTAAATCAAAGTTTAGCTCAACAATATCAAATTCAATCAATTCCAAATATGAAATTATTCAAAAACGGCGTAGTTTCCAAAGATTATGTTGGCTTAAGAGACAAAGAAGCTTTTATTTCTGAACTTAATTCTGAATTATAAAAACAAACAAGAAGTATTTATACTTCTTGTTTTAATTACTATTATTATGATTAAAAAAGATTTGTGTATAATTGGCTCAGGCCCAGCCGGACTAACTGCAGCCGTATATGGAGCAAGATATAAAATAGATCAAGTCTTAGTCGGAAATCTCGACGGGGGACTAATGACGACTTCTCACAAAATTTGCAACTATCCTGGTGAAACAGAAATTAGTGGCATTGAATTAGCTTTAAAAATGGAACAACAGGTAAAAAATTTAGAAGTAGATAAAATCACTTCAAATGTAGTTGATATTATTAAAAATGCTAATATTTTTAAAGTTAAATTATCAAATGGAGAAGAAATAGAAGCAAAAAATATAAT
>CAZMJW010000105.1:0-327 GCA_964566915.1 uncultured Gammaproteobacteria bacterium | reverse complement strand
TTTTGGCAACTGGTACTGTTCATAGACATTTAGGTTTAAACAATGAAAAATCTTTACTTGGTAAAGGAATTTCATATTGTGCAACATGTGATGCTATGTTTTACAGAGATAAAATTGTTGCAGTTATCGGCGGAAGTGATAGTGCTAATACTGCTTCGCTTTATTTAGCTAATGTAGCAAAAAAAGTATATCAAATATATAGAAAAGATGCTTTAAGAGGAGAAACAGCCTGGATAGATCAAATAAAGAAAAATGATAAAATAGAAGTAATATATAAGGCGGAAGTGAAAAAAATTAATGGAGAAGAAAAACTTCAATCAATTAATA
>CAZMJW010000104.1:1399-3932 GCA_964566915.1 uncultured Gammaproteobacteria bacterium | reverse complement strand
TAATTATTTATTAACAAACTACCCTTTAGTCCAATATGAGGTGAACTAATACAAAGTCTTGACTTATCTTTTTAGTTTTGTTAAATTATACAAGTATAAAAAACAACATAAAAAAACCTGAGACTTCAGGATTATTTTTTGTGTATAGATGAAATATAATAAAAAATAACTATGCCAACCGTTAACCAATTAGTTAGAAAGGGAAGAAAAAAAGTTTCCGCTAGAAAAAAGAATCTAGCTCTTCATGTTACTCTTGATTCTTTGCACCGCAAACGAAGAGAGATTGCTAAAGGAGCTCCTTTTAAACAAGGTGTTTGTTTAAAGGTAACAACAATTACTCCGAAGAAACCGAACTCAGCTTTACGTAAAATTGCTCGTGTTCGTTTATCAAATGGAATGGAAGTAACTGCTTATATCCCAGGTATGGGACATAACTTACAGGAGCATTCAATTGTTTTAATTAAAGGTGGAAAAACAAAAGATCTTCCTGGTGTAAGATATAAAGTTGTTCGCGGTGTCTTTGATGCAGCTGGTGTTGAAGCAAGAAGACAAAGCAGAAGTCTTTATGGTGCTAAAAGACCTAAAGAAGAAAAAGCTTAAAAATATATATATAATTTAAATAATGTATGAGAGGAAAACAAGCCCCAAGAAGAGAAATAGAAGGTGATTCTAAATATAGTGACATTAATGTTGCTAAATTTATCAACTACATAATGGAAAGAGGAAAAAAGTCAGTTGCTGAAGGAATTGTCTATGACTCTTTCGAAATTTTAAAGGATAAATCAAAACAAGATCCACGTCACATTTTTAATAAAGCAATTAAAAAAGTTTCACCTTTAGTAGAAGTTCGTGGTAAAAGAGTTGGTGGTGCAAACTATCAAGTCCCTTTTCAAGTACGTGGTGAAAGACGTTACTTTTTAAATGGGTTATTGACGCAGCTAGAGCTAGAAAAGGAAAATCAATGGCAGAAAAATTATCTTCTGAAATCTTAGATGCTGCCAATGGAGAAGGTGTTGCTGTTAGAAAAAGAGAAACTATGCATAAAATGGCTGAAGCTAATAAAGCTTTTGCTCACTTTTCAAGATAATAATTTAATTAGCTAAATATTTAGAAAATATGCCACGAGACTATTCATTAGATCATATTAGAAACATCGGTATTATGGCCCACATTGACGCCGGTAAAACAACTTTTACTGAGCGTGTTCTTTTTTATACCGGAAAAAAACATAAGATTGGTGAAACCCATGAGGGTCAATCAGATATGGATTGGATGGAACAAGAAAAAGAAAGAGGTATTACTATTACTTCTGCAGCTACTACATGTTTTTGGAAAAATAATAAAATAAATATTATTGACACTCCAGGACACGTTGACTTTACCGTTGAGGTTGAAAGATCACTTCGTGTTTTAGATGGTGCAATTGCTGTCTTTGATGGACAAGCAGGAGTTGAACCTCAATCAGAAACAGTTTGGAGACAAGCTGACAAATATCATGTTCCTCGTTTATGTTTTGTTAATAAGATGGATAAAACTGGAGCTGATTTTTATATGAGTTTAAATTCTATTAGAGAAAGATTAAACCCAAAAGCTGTAGCAATTCAATTACCAATCGGGGCTGAAAACGATTTATCTGGCGTTATCGATATATTAACTAAGAAAGCTTATACTTTTAGTGGAAACTATGGAATGAATATTGCAGAGATTGAAATTCCTGAAGACATGAAATCTAAAGTAGATGAATTTTATAGTGAATTAGTTGAAAGAGCGGTTGAGTGTGATGAAGAAGTAATGGAAAAGTATTTAGCAGGTGAAGAAATTAGTCTTGAAGATTTAAAGAAAACTATTAGAAAAGGAGTTATTAATAATGAACTTTATCCAGTTTTGTGTGGTACTGCGCTACAAAATATCGGTGTTCAATTAACTCTTGATGCTGTAAATGATTATCTTCCATCTCCTATTGATATTCCTCCTCTTGAAGCTGATAAAGTTGATTCAGAAGATAAGGTTATTATTGAAGCAAGTGATGATAAACCATTTGTTGGCTTAGCTTTTAAAATTGCTACTGACCCATTTGTTGGAAAATTATGTTTTGTTCGTGTATACCAAGGAGTTTTAAAATCTGGTACATATATTGTTAATACAAAAACTGGAAATAAAGAAAGAATTGGTCGTTTAGTTAGAATGCACGCTAATCACCGAGAAGAAGTAAATGAAATTTACGCTGGAGATATTGCTGCTATTATTGGTTTGAAAAACACTACTACTGGCGATACTTTATGTGCAGAAAATAATGAATTATTACTTGAAGCAATTACTTTTCCAGAACCGGTTATTAAAATTGCGGTTGAACCAAAAACTAAAGCTGATCAAGAAAAAATGGGTGTTGCCTTACAACGTTTAGCTGAAGAAGATCCAACTTTTAGAGTTGAAACTGATGAAGAAACAAATCAAGTTTTAATCTCTGGTATGGGTGAACTTCACTTAGATATTATCGTTAATAGAATGAGAAGGGAATTTAATGTTGAAGCAA
>CAZMJW010000104.1:0-1389 GCA_964566915.1 uncultured Gammaproteobacteria bacterium | reverse complement strand
TATCGTGAAACAATTACTGGTTCAGCTGAAGCAGAACATAAGTATGCTAAGCAATCAGGTGGACGTGGTCAGTACGGTCATTGTTATTTAAGAATTGAACCACTTGTTGAAAGTGATGAAAACTTTGAATTCGTTGACGAAGTAAAAGGCGGAGCTATCCCTAAAGAATATATTCCAGCTGTTGAAAAAGGTGTAAAAGAAGCAGTTATGAGTGGTCCTTTAGCTGGTTATCCAATGGTAAATATTAAAGCAACTGTTTTTGATGGTTCATATCATGAAGTTGATTCATCAGAAGTAGCCTTTAAAATGGCAGCAATATTTGCTTTTAGAGATGCTTGTGCTAAAGCAGGAACAGTACTTCTTGAACCAATGATGAAGGTTGAAGTAACTACCCCTGAAGAATACATGGGTTCAGTTATTGGAGACTTAAATAGTAAAAGAGGACAAATTGATGAGATGACAGATAGAACCGGAGTTAAGTTGGTTAGAGCCAAGGTGCCATTAGCTGAAATGTTTGGTTATTCAACTGCTCTTCGTTCAATGACTCAAGGTAGAGCCAATTATTCTATGGAATTCTCACATTACGCTGAAGTCCCAAGAAATATTTTAGAAGATATTAAAGAAAAAAAAGGTAGAAATCAATAATTTAAATAATTTTCTCCTATGCTAGCAAAAGAGTTAAAAAAAATATTTGAGTTAGCAAAAAGAAATGGTGATAGATTCATAGTTTATGATTCAAACTCACCAGAGGATTCTTTTGTCTTGATGGACCTTAATTCTTACGAAAGTTTATTAAATTCTAAAAATAAACAGAAAGAAGTTCAGCTTGAAAAAAGTATTAAAAAAGATGAAAAAGGAGAAAAAAAGACGATTATTGAAGATTTGACAGAAGAAGATTTAACTGATAGAATTAATCGCGAGATTTCTTTGTGGAAGAATGAAGAAGAACCAGATTTTTTAAGTGAAGAAGAGAAAGATAGAAAGCCCTGGAAAATACCGGAAAATATGAAGAAAAAGGCAAAAGAAATCGAATAATTTAGCAATATTTTTATAAATATATTAATAATTAATTAAGTTTGGCTGGTTTCCTGTTTACAGGAAAGAAACTTCGCATTAGCGAGGGCCTAACACTAAAAACATGGCAGAAAAATTTGAAAGAGGAAAATCCCATGTTAACGTTGGTACTATTGGCCACGTTGATCATGGAAAAACAACATTGACTGCAGCTATGTTAGCTGTTTATCAAGCAAAAGGCATGAGTGCTTCTAAAAAAGGAGTTGGCGAAATTGACGCTGCTCCTGAAGAAAAAGAAAGAGGTATTACTATTGCTACTGCTCACGTTGAGTATGAATCTGATAAAAGACACTATGCTCACGTTGATTGTCCTGG
>CAZMJW010000103.1:0-4008 GCA_964566915.1 uncultured Gammaproteobacteria bacterium | reverse complement strand
GATTGGTCCTGTGTCAAGCCCAGCTTCCATCTTCATTATTGTTATTCCTGTTTCTTTGTCTCCATTTAGAATAGGGGCGTTAAGACATGAAGATCCTCTATACTTTGGCAAAAGGGAAGCATGTACATTTATGCAAGAATATTTAGGTATATCTAAAATACTTTGGGGAATTATTTTTCCATAAGCAATAACTACAATTAAATCAGGATTAATATTTCTAATATTTTCGAATTCATCTCTTATTTTATTTGGTTGAAAAACAGGAATATTATGTTTAAGAGCTAATTTTTTAACAGCTGGCATTTGAATTTCCTGTTTTCTGCCAACTTTTTTGTCAGCTTGAGTAAAAACAGCAATTACTTCAAATTCTTTTTCATCAATTAATGATTGAAGACCAGGACAAGAGAATTCTGGAGTTCCCATGAAAAGTATTTTAGTTTTGCTTTCATTAGTAGACATAAAGTTAGTAATAATCTATATTTATATTAGGTAATTTTATTAATTTTAAAAAAATGCTTTCATCTTTTATTAACTTCTTTTTAGGTATAACAGCCGATTTAGGTTATGTGGGTATAACAGCATTAATGGCAATTGAGAGTTCTTTTTTGCCCTTTCCTTCAGAGGTTGTGGTTCCACCAGCTGCTTATTTAGCTAGTCAAGGAGAAATGAATATATATTTAGTTGTTTTGTTTGGTGTTTTAGGGAGTTTAATTGGAGCAACTGTTAACTATTTTCTATCTTTATCTTTGGGAAGATTTGTAGTGTATAAATTAGCTAATCATCGTTTAGCTAAATTTATTTTTATAACACCGGAAAAAATAGAAAGAGCTGAAAAATATTTTTTAGAAAATTCTAAATCAGCAACTTTTGTAGGACGACTCATTCCAGTTATTCGTCAACTTGTTTCAATTCCAGCTGGTTTTTCAAAAATGAAATTTTTACCCTTTATATTATTAACCGCTCTTGGTTCTTTTATCTGGGTTAGCATTTTAGCTGCTCTTGGTTATTTTATTGGAGCTAGCTCAGAGTTATTTCATAATTATTATAATGAAATAACTTGGTTATTATTATTCTTGGGTATAATCTATTTCATCTGGAAGATCAGGAAGAGGAGAAGAAAGGTGGTCAATAAAAAGGACTCCGTTTAAATGATCATTTTCATGTTGAATTACTCGAGCTAAAAACTTTTCAACTTTTATTTTTTTCTCTTCACCAAATTCATTTAAATAAGAACAATTTATTTTTTTGTGTCTTGAAACTGGGCCATAAACTAATTCACCTTTTTTATTTACAACTGACAAACAACCTTCATCTTCAATTTCTCTAGCCCATGATTTTTTGGTAATTTTAGGGTTTATTAAAATAATATTATTCTTTTCATCGTTTACTACAAACACTCTAATATTTTTTCCAACCTGAGGGGCGGCTAAACCAGCTCCATCTTTTTCTACCATGGTTAACTTTAAATCCTGAAGCCAAGATTGGAATTCAGGTTTTTTAATTTCTTCAAGACTAATTTCTTTACTAACTTTTCTGAGAATTTTATTTGGATGATATATTATATCTAAAAGATTTGCTTTATTTTTATTTTCTTTGTTTTTCATTTTCTTTTTGCTTAATTGAACTTAATACTTTAAAAAAGTATTGCCATTTTGAACCACCTTTACATAACTCTTTTGTGTCATTTAAAGCGATTTTAATTCGTGATTCGGAATTTTCTTTGCACGCTTTAAAAATAGACGATTTTTTAAAATCGGGAACAGAGAATTCTTTTATTATTTCTAAGGCTAAATCTTGCCATTTGTAGGCAGGAGCCTTTTTAGTTTGTTTCTTATTATTAAATATTTCCTGAAAAGATTCAAGGGCCATAGTAATAATTAATTAATTTTATCAATTGGACTTAAATCAAAACTTAAATAACCAACACCAAATTCAGTTTCATAAGCGAGTTGTTTATTTTCATGTTTTTCTGTTAAGGCGTTTAATAGTATAGTCAAGGGTTTTAAGGCACATTGACCAACCTCTTGAGCTATACCTTCATCTATCTCTAATATTTCTTTATATGAATCTTGGTCACTTAAAATATCTATTACTTTATGATCAAATTTATTAGCCTTAGGATTGTATCCAGCTGGTGATTTTCTTTGAAGACTGTGCGATAGATCCCCGGATGCAAATACAGCTACTTTCTTTTCAGTTTGATTTAAAAGAGAATTAATTTTTTTTCCGATTATACTACAATCATCTAGACTTAATTTTTCCGAAACACTTATTACTACAATTTTTAATTGTTTATTGTTTTGTTGAAATAGACAAGAGGGAACAGCACTTCCGTAATCAAGTTTATCATCAGCAATTATTTCTGTTTGATAATCTTCTTTTAAACCAGTGAATAATTTATCAGCTAGACGAGAATCTCCACCAATTTTTAAAGTTTCGTTGATATAGCCGAAATCTTTAAAGTCCATTTTCATTTCTGGAGAAACATTTATAGTAACTTCTTCATTTACTGGTCCATGAGGACTAATAATTATGATAGTTTCCACTTCTTTTTCTAATAATTTTTCAGAGAAAAAATTATAAGCAGAAATATTTTTACTGAGAAATTTTTGATTTGATCGCCCTATTTCTGGAATTAACAAGGGTGAATGAGGTATTAAACCGGCGACTAGAAGTGGCATAATATTATTTAATTATTTCTCCTTTATCATAATAATAAAGGACTTGTGAGCTGGCAATAATGATTTTTTCTTGATTATATCCAAGTTTTTCAAATACTTCTTGACTAGCAAAAGGTCTTTTTTTACCATCAGAGATTAAGTATATGGTTGGATGAAGAGATGTTCTAACAAGAGTTCCGTCTTTAAATAAAATAGGATCAACAGTATTAAAACCGGAAAGTTCACTTGTTTTTTTCTTTGTTATTGTTTGATTTGGGTATCTTGTTTCAATTATTAGCTTATCTATTGGAGCCTTAGTATTATCTTCAAGATAGAAGAATTTTCCAGTTTCTACTTCTTCAACAATAATACCAGTTAGATAAGTAGATTCAAAAGTAATTTCTTTTCCTAAACTGTAGCTAAGTAGCTCTGTTTCTTTAGCGCTTTCAAGTTCATCTGGATGAAAGCCAAAGTTTTTATATACCTCTTCACTAGCAAATGGTCTTTTTTTGTCATCAACCAAAAGATATATATTTTCTTTATCTGTTTTAACTAATGAATAGTTAGGGAATTTAATAGCTGGTCCGGTTGAATACCTGTCTATTTCTGCTTCAGTGGCAGTAATTACTTGGTCAAGACTAAAACGACTAGCAAAAGTGGACCAGTTGGCAAAATGTCTTCTTTGTCCATTGTCTATTAACCAGATTTCTGGTTGAGTATCTGCTTTAAGAAGAGTACCGTTAGGAAAATTTCTAAGTTCTTTTATCGGATTGTTAATAATTGGAGAACTACCGTTTACTACTTCAGGGAAGTAGTCGTTTAATAGTTTATATACATTATAGTTTCCATTATATACATGAGGAGTGTAGTTATATAGAGCAGCGGTAGCTTTATTTTCGATAGTAATTGCGGTAAATCCAGGAGATGCAACTATGCTATTATATGTTCCGTCTTGAATAGCTTGAGCTGGAGTTTTAAGCATTGAATATTTATCTTTAGCAATATAGGTTCCGCCATTTTTAAAACCATATCTTTCTGGATTATCTAAGTAGGCTTTAAACTGAAGAGCAGCGCTATTAATTTGTTTTCCAAAACCTTTCCTATAGGGATTACAATATCCTCCAGTTGGACAATCATAACCCGTTGCTTCATCAAGAGCTTTTTGACTAGGACTAGCTTTAGAGATAAGACTTTGTTCTTTTTGTAGGAGAATTAAAAGAAATTGAGGATTAACTGTTGTTTCTTTTTTGCATTTTACCATTCTTTCGGCTTCGGTCGGATTATCGCTTAAATCAACTCCATCACAATTATAATTACTATTGGCTGCGTCCCAAATTATTTGAGCAGC
>CAZMJW010000102.1:0-4018 GCA_964566915.1 uncultured Gammaproteobacteria bacterium | reverse complement strand
ACTTATGAAATTATTTGGATCTATCAAACTTTTATGGTCCATATCATTTTTTCTAATATTATGCTAATATTATAGTATATTTTGTAATTTTTTACGACTATATCGATTTTTATATGAATATTAGAAAAAAGCCTAAGGAAATAATGACCCTTATATTTTGCACAATCTTGGTTGGGGCATTTTTTTGGTACGTTGAAGGAATTATGATATCTATCATAAAAGAAAGTTATGCCTACCTAATCTTATTAATATTTTTGCTTTTTTTTGGTTATTATTTTTTAAAAAAAGATATAGATAGAGTGATAATTAGGCAAAATAAATGTGAACAAGCTACTTGGTTTTATTACCTTGTTTATTCAGTTTTGCTAGCCCCCTTAGTTTCTATAATTCTTTCGATTTTTGATAAAGAGTTTGTTAGAAAATCATTTGTGTTTAAATATGGACATTTGTATGTTTACAATGATTATTCTTTGCAACTTGTATTTATTATTTTAAATGTAATTATTTGTTTGTTTTTGTATTTTTATCTTAAAAAATCAGAAAATAAAAAAGTTATAAATGGTGACGATAGTAGCGATAATTTTGCCAATGGTGCGGTTGGCTTAAAAGATGATAGGTTTAATTTTTCTAAGTCGATTCCTGGCGTTGTTGAAGGTATAAAAATTCTGAACGAGGAAGTTAACGTTGTTTCTGTCGATGGCGAATATGGATCCGGCAAATCGTCTTTTGTGAGAATGATAGTTGAGGAAATGAGGAGAGACAATAAAAACAAAATCTTATACACCTATTTATCATTAACTGAAACCAATGAGACTGATGATTTTTCTAAATTATTTATTGAGCGTTGGTATGAAACACTAAAAAAGGAATATCCAATAATTAATACTGCAAAGATGAGTAATTCCCTAAAAGGGATTTTACGAGAATCAAACAATAATTTTTTATCAGCTTTAAGTAGTATTATTTCTAGTTTTAGTTTTTGTATTTCTAGAAGTCTAGATAGAAACACCGACAAGGAGTTAAGCAAAGACCTTTCAATGATGTTTGGTTGTATAGAGAAATTTAAAGAAAAATCATGGATTTTTGTTATTGATGAAATTGATAGAGCAAAATTAACTGAGATTTATAGAGTTATAGAAGTTTTAGAACGTTTTAAATTAAAGTCGTCCGAAGGATTTCCAATAAAAATTATTTTTATATTATGTTTTTCAGAAAGGGATTTATCTCATTACTTAGAAAAGTTCAAACGGAAGAGTGAATTAGCGTATCTGCTGGATTCATTTTTGATTACAGATAAAAAGAGTATCGATTTGCCAATATTTGTACCGCCAATTGATTATGGTATCAAGAAAAAATATGTCATAGAATTATTTCAAGGGATATTGAAGTCACATAATTTAAAATATCAAGATATTGTTAATAGTGATTTGTATTTTGGCAACTTTGATTTTCTACATGGATTTGTTAGTGATGAAAAAGAAATTTCTGGTGTAGTTTTTGGTCTTATTGCAAAAGAAACGCCAAGGGTTATAAAAAGAATTAGTAATGAAACATCTTTTGTTTACGGTTTCTTAAAAAGCGATATTTATCGTTTTCCTGATTTATTAATAATGAGTTATGTAAAAATCAGATTTCCATTTATTATTGATTTTTTTAGAAAAACTATAGATTTGATCATGGGTTTTGATAATGACGGGGATATTCACTCTATGCAATCCTACATGAATTATAAGGACTATAGAGAGAAAAAAATGACTATTATCCAATACATACAGACAGAGCTGCCTTTAGATGAAAAAGAAAAAAATCAGATAGAGATCAATAGAAAAATTATAGAAGGAATAATATATATAGTCGGTTCAAGATATTATGATGTTCTTAACTATGAACAACCTGGTGATATAAATAAATATCGAAGAGCAAGATCTCTATCATATCCGCTTTCAATGAGGAGTTATTTACAATTCTTGCAGAAACCAGAACAAGATCATAGAGCTATATACGATGAAATGTTCAATCAACATCGTAGCTCGGGGTCTATCCCTAGTATGGGCAATGAAGATTTATTAAATTATGCAGATTTTGTGAAAGAATCGCCTGATAATTTTGAAGAAATAATTGATATTTTATCCGAAATCGCAAATAGATTAATAGAAGAAAAGATAGAAAGAAAAACTTGTTATACCGGCGATACTCTATATAAAACAGCAACGTATAAGATTATTTTCTTATCCTTATATTTAATTAGAATCTCAAAAGATTCTTCTGATCCAGACACTAAGATGAAACATGCTTATGATAATTTACGAAAAGTGCTTGTTTCTGACAAAATTACAATTCAGGCAAAATATTCTATATTAAATTCTTTTATTAATAATGAGAGAGGTTCTGGATCTCAAATACATTTTGAATTGAATGATGCTTTTAATAAATTAAGTAAGCATTATAGTGCTGAGCTAAAGGCAATTATAAAAGACGTAATGACCGAATACTTAAAATATAGAGAAAAAAGTATTTATGATTTTGAAGAGAATTTTTTCTTTGTTTTATTCCAAAGCTGGTCTGGAGATGTGGAAAATATAGAGGAAATAAAAATTATAAGAGAAATAGCTTCTAATGGTCTAGTTAATAATAGAACAGCTCTTGATTTGTATTGGGCTCAATACTCATACGAGGATAATTATGAGAGGCATATTGATGATTTTCCTGAATTTATAGAGCATGATTATGATTTTTGGATGAAATCCGAACATCAAGCTTTATATTTGCCATTGGGTATGTTGTGCGAAATAACAGAAAAATCAGATATACCTGAAGATATTAAAAAGAAGTTTGTTTTCTGGAATAAAATTTATAAGCAACATCGGAGTTGGGTTGATGATAAATTTAAACTAATTTCAGAGAGCACACTGTGCTCCGTTTTAATTGGAAAGGGCTTTATTGAAAAACCAATATTTTTAGTCAATGAAACTGGCGATGATGTAAAAAATATATGAGAAGAAATTATATTGATATAAGTGAAAAAAAGTGGGTTAATGTTATTATAAATATAATATTATTTCCTTTTATTTTAGTTATTTGGTTGTTAAAAATAATGTTAAAGATATTAAAAAAGATTTTCACTGACGTTTTTAATGGTGTTTATAAAAAAATGATTACCATTTTAGTTTTTTTAGCAGTTCTTCTTATTTTAGTTTTTATTTCTGGTTTAATTAATCAACCTTGGGTTAATAATTTAGTGTTTATAAAATAATATGAATGACAAAGAAATATCAAAATTAATTTGGAGCAATGAAACTGCTTTAAGAGAGAATTTATTATTAACTAGTGAGGCTGTAAAAATTCGTGACACTATCTTTGAATATTTAAATTCAGTTTTAGATGTCAGTTCTTTACCGGGTTTAAGACTAAGAAAAATTACCTCAAATGCAAAACCAGATTCTTGGTGGTCTAATTCAGCAGGCTTTCCTATTGATAATGCCTGGCAAAAAATAGAAAAATATATTGATATTTTCCAGCAATATTTAGCAGAAAAAACTATTAAAAAAAGAATTAGTGATGATCAGTTTTTTATTGAATCAAGAATACAGGGGGAAGATCAGCATATTTTAGTTGGCAAAAGAGATGGTTCTGGCAGTAAGGCTCATATAGTAATTGATGGTACAACTGGAGAAATAAGGGTAGAGGATAATCAACAAGCGCCAGAAGAGGTAACAGAAAAAATAGAAACAACCATAAAACTACCTAACGGTAAGCAAATCAAGACAACCAGAGAAATATTGGAATTTATTGCTGATGAATAAAGATTACATCTATCTGTAACCTTTATATCAATTTCTGTGTCACTTTTGTCACTTTTCAAGGAAAATCATAGCGCACGAGGATCTTATTTATTAAAAACTTAAAAAATCACCGAAAAGCCTTACTGGGCTTGCCGAAATTACGGTTCCAGCCCGAGGTAGCCCGCAGATTGACAAAAGTATACCTGTATGGTATACTTTTTTGTTGAGTAGGACTT
>CAZMJW010000101.1:0-4031 GCA_964566915.1 uncultured Gammaproteobacteria bacterium | reverse complement strand
TCATTAGCAGAATTAAAACCTTTAAATTCAGGATACTCTAAATTAACTCTAGCATATGCATTATCTTCTTTAAGCGTTTTAGTATCCCATTTTATATCTTTGTAGATATTATTTTTTGATAAATCATTCTTTATCTTCAAACTATCATTAAAGACTTTCTGTGCGTGACTTAAATCGATGTCCGTTAATTTATCAACCAGGCCGCTATAATCACCATTAACCCATTTTTGAGACTTATTTACTGCGTCATCTTTAATATTTTTCCTGTAGACTATTTTGTAAGCATTGCCATCTTTTTCAAATATTTTAATTAAATAGAGAGAGGCTGAGGAAAAATCATTATGAAAATCGCTCAAAGCGATAATATAGTCATCCTCATTGTAGCTTTCGTTTGTAATATAAATAGCGTCGCTAGCGATACCAACTAGGTATATTGACTCTTTTTTAAATAACTCTGCAGGTGATATTTTTTCTTGGTATTGATAAATATCTATTTCGTGTTCTGGCTCTAAAACGTCATTAGAATAATAAACAGACATTACTCCTTTTTCTGGATTAAAAAAGCCCTTTAATTTTAAATCTTTTCCCGCAAAATTAATTTGTTGACCTCCTAGAACATTAGAAATAATTTCTCTTTTTTCATTTTTCTCAGTTTCAATTTCTTCATTATTATTGACTGATGTCATCTCACTCTTGGAAGCATCTTCATTAATAACTATATCGGGAGTTTTTTGTTTGTATTTATTTGCTAAAAATAAAGAGGCTCCAAAAATAAGAATAAAAATTAAAATAACCTTTTTATTCAAAAAGATTTTTTTAGCCCGTTCTGCTTCTTTTCGGTAGGCTAATTTGTGCTCTTCTTCATTAAAATCTTCTTGATGATTCATATATTTAAAGCTAAGCCACTTTGTTAATAACCCAATCAATTAAACCAGCTCGAATAACTAAATCCGCCAAATCTTCTCCATAATATATAGTTATATTATCACTAATAACTGGAATTTTGAAATTATCACAAGAATTAACTATAAAAAACTTTTTATTAGCATCAATTTCTTTAAATATATCAAAATATTTTTTAAATTCAGTTTGATTGAAAGATGACTTAATCTGAAAAATTGCTGTTTCTTAGGTGGTTATTAGCGCCACCCCAACCAAGCTCTATAATTTGCTTTTCAACTTTATTCCAATCCCCATTTAAACAAAAATTATAATCAATTTCCTTATAATCAATCATAAGGCTATCATCCAATAAGCATTCTTGTTCAAATAACACCTTTTTACCGAGTTTTATAAATAAGACTTTATTTGGATTAATTTTATTCATAATTTTTAATTAATACCCAACTCTATCTAAATCCAAAATATATCCAAGCGTATCATAATTACCCTTTATATATGTTGGTAAACCAATTAACTTGCCATCTTCAGATATAGCAGCCCCTCCAGAGTTTCCGTTATCTATCTTGGCTGATGTTACTAAATATGATCCTGAAATATTTCCAGATAAATCGTTGCTACCACTAATAATACCGTTAGTTAACATCAGTCTTCCGTTACCAGAATATGGAAAGCCAGCTACGTATACCGTATCGCCAATATTAGTTTCGCTTCTATCAATTTCAAAATAAGAAAAAGATAACGGCAGACTATCTGTTAATGATTTATAAATTTGTAGCTCAGCTAAATCTTCAGTTTTACCAATATGTTTAACTACTGCATAATATTGCGGACTAGGTACGCTATAATTTGGCGCCTTAGCTACTTGAACTAAGCACATAGAACTAAGACCAACAACATGCGCATTGGTCAGTATTTTCCCATCAGAAGACACAATAACTCCAGACCCCTCAATATTAGGACTATAAGTTGACTCATCATATAATGACTCTAAATACTGAGCATCACCATTTATTTGTAAGCAGTGAAGATAAACAATTCGAGCAGCCAAATATTCAGAAGACATTTTAAATGCTGATTTATAAGGCTTTTCAGGCATACTTGTGTTACTATCACTAAGATTATCTGAATTATCAACAAAAGAGGTTTCAATATTTTCATTGAATATCAGAGCTTCCACTTCTTTATTTGTATTAACATTAATTGCTTCTATTTCTTTCTCAAGAATAACAATTTCTTCTTTTTTATCGCTATTTAAAATAAAGCAAATAGCGGAAATTAATATAATTACTAAAATTATTGGCAAATAATATGACTTTTTTATTGTCGGCTTTAACTTAATCTCATTATTTATATCTTCTGTTTTAAGATTATTTTTAATAGCCTTTTTTCTTGCAAAATGACTTGAAATTGAGCTAACAATACCTAATAGAAAAAATAATAAAGCGGCAACATCAACAAGTGCCCATATTGCCGATGATTTATAAGCTTCGTCAGAAAATATTACTCGACTAATAATGAATAAAATCAATGATGTTAATAGAATAAAAACTGGTGGTATTTTTTTATTCAAATTTTTAGAATTTTGTTGAGTGCTCATATTTTTAAGTAAATTTTTAATGATCGGGATAAAAACAAAAACGGACACCCGACCTTGGTTGCGAAACCACAATTGGTGTCCCGAAAGACTGCCACTTGTATAGGGTCGGAGTGCCCGTTCCTGTATACAAATGACAGCATTTTTCATGCTTCTTTCGGAATATTCAATTGTGGTTTCGCGCTTAAAATATAACTTGAAATAGCCTAAAAGTAAAGTAAAGTTACCAACAGTTTACCTACTTCAAGGGTCTGGACTTAGTTCGGTCGTTGCGTCATCAATGTTGTTGTAATCATTAAAAATTAGTAAAAATATGGAGATTCAACAACAAACTACAAGTTTTACAAGGGTCCAAGAGGCGGTTCCTATTAAATATTGCCTATACGCCAGAAAATCAACAGAATCAGACGAACAACAAGCCCTTTCAATCGATTCTCAAATAAAGGAGATGCTAGAGATGGCAAAGGCAGAAAATATGGAGATAGCGGATATCAGGCGAGAAAGTCATTCAGCTAAGGATTCTGGTCAAAGACCCGTCTATAATCAGCTATTAGCCGATATACGAAGCGGAATGTTTACTGGGATACTTTGTTGGGCCCCAGACCGTTTAAGTCGTAATGCTGGCGATTTAGGGGCCGTAGTGGACTTAATGGATCAGGGACGACTTCATGAAATAAGGACTCACGGACAACGATTTACCAATAATCCTAACGAGAAGTTTTTGCTTATGATTCTGGGCTCTCAGGCTAAATTAGAAAACGACCATAAAGGCATTAATGTAAAAAGAGGTTTAAGGGCTAAATGTGAAAATGGTTGGCGACCAGGTAGACCACCGCTTGGCTATCTTCATGATAAATATGCTGATAAGGGGCAAAAGAAAGTAACAATTGATCCAAAACGAGCACCTATCATTAAAAAGATTTTTGAAAAAATGGCATATGAACAATTAAGTTGTCGCAAAATTCATAGATGGCTTACTGAAGAAACTAGCTTCAAAACTAGGAACGATAAAAAGATGACATTAAGTATGGTTCAGCGTCTTATTGCAGAACCATTTTATTACGGAGAATTTGAATACCCTGTCGGAACTGACAAATGGTATAAAGGCGGACACGAACCAATAATCTCAAAAGCTTTATATGATAAAGCAAATGAGCAACTTAAAAGAAAGAATATAAACAGAAGTGAGAGTAAAGAATTCGCTTTCACTAAATTAATAAAATGCGGTAATTGCGGATCGGGAATAACCGCTGAAGAAAAATTCAAAAAACTAAGCAACGGCTCAGTTAGAAGATATGTATACTATGGGTGCTCGAGAGCAAGAAATCAGAATTGCAAAGGTGGATATTTAAGAGAAGAAGAATTAATCGAACAACTGACAAGAATAATTGACGAATTAGATATTAACGACTTGGGTCTAAAACGACAATTTAATGATGAAATAGAAAGATACTATAAATTTAGCAAAGGCATCTTAGGCCTAAAAGATAGCAATTTTGACAAACAAAAAAGCATAGATATGATAAACTATGCT
>CAZMJW010000100.1:3769-4033 GCA_964566915.1 uncultured Gammaproteobacteria bacterium | reverse complement strand
AACTAGAAAATTACACTTTTTATTAAATAATAATTGTTTTAATTAATGAAACTATAAAAGACGGTAAAATTGTTTTAAATATAAAACCAAAAGGCGTTGTCGTTAAAAATTGGTGTAAAAATGTACTAACAAAAGGAATCCCTATAAAAAAAACTAAAAGTAACGGTAATTTTTCAAATTTAGAAAATTTTAGTAATAAAAAATTATTAAAATTAGTACATAATTTTAAAAATATTCTTGGAAAAAGATTTAATAATTTTTCCC
>CAZMJW010000100.1:0-3759 GCA_964566915.1 uncultured Gammaproteobacteria bacterium | reverse complement strand
AATTAAAAAAATAATTAAAAATGATGACACCACCCAAAAGAATATCCAACGACTAAAATCCCAACCAAGAATAAAAAGAGGGGTAATGCTTAATAATTGAAAAAATAAAACAACCGAAATATCTAATTTATTTAATTTAATATTTTTTTTATAATTTATTATTTTTAAATTTACATTATCTAAATTAATTAATAAATAATAAATAATAACAATAATAAGTAGCCAGGCGACTGGAGCATAAACTCCATAATTAAAATAGTGTAAGAAATTATTAAAATATTCTAAACCTTTTTTTAATGACCAAGAAAGAGCTTCTATTGTTGTTGGCATAACAAATAAATCTTCTTTTTCTAATGAAAACTTAATTGTTTTCCAAGAATCCCAAATTGCATTTGATATAAAGACAGAGCCCTTAAAATATAGACTGAAAATAAAAATTAAGATTGTTGGCAATAATTGAAAAAACGATAAGATAACGGATTTTAATCTACAACAATATAATTCTAAAGAGTTTTTATTATAGAATATTAAAAATATAATAGGAATCCCAAAAAAAGCAATCGCTTCATGAGTCAATATTCCTAGAATAAAAAGGAGGTTAATAAAAATTAATTTTGTAATTGTTTTTTTATTAGAAAAATATAAAATCAAAGAAAATATTATAACCAAAAGAATATCTTTTTTTAGCCAAAAATCATTAATAATGGGATTGCCAAGAAAAAAGACGAATGGCAACACAAACAACGGCAACCCTCTTTTAATATAAAGTTTAATAAAAAATATCAAAAAAACAATAAATAAAATAGAGCTGAATAATATTATTAAAATATACGGATTTATGCCAAAATAATAATAAATATTTAAAAAAATTTCACCCCACAATCCTCTTCTCACAAACCCTCCTTGATAATTAATTAACCACTCAGAAATCGTAAAAACTGGTTTTTGATAAGCAACTATAATTTGATTTAAAAATTGGTATATTAAAATAATTATAAAAAAAATATAAAAACTAATAAAATAATTATATTTTTTAACATCTTTCATAAAATATTATTTCTTATTTGACAATTTTATATCCCTCAACCAAGCATCCAAAAGATCTATTTCTTTCTCACCAATAAGACTAAGTTCTATCAGGGCCTGATAACACAATTTCATATTTGACGGGATGTTTATTTCTCCTTCTTTTAATTCTAAATTATTCAAAACTTCAATTATTTTAGAATTATTATTATACCCAACAATTTCATCTTGAAAATCCTTCATTAAATTATGATCGTTTCTCTCTTGATAAACAGTACTCTTATGAAATAAAATTGGCCAACCACATGTCCATGCAATACGTTGTGCTATGAATGAACGCCATATATCTGTCATTCTAAAACTACAATAGGAAGGTAAATATAATAAAGGAAAAGATTCTTTAAACCAAGTAGTATTCTGGCTATTAAAGGGGCAAATTGTTTTATTCCCAAGAGCAACGTTATCGGATTTATTAAAAATAACAGAAGAAGGAAAAACTAATCTATATATTGCATCTACATCAGGATTCTTATCTGCCAACCCTTGTTGAATAGGGCAAGAAACAGATATTTTATCTTTAAGCTCCGAAACTTTGTTTTGAATATTTTCAAGAGCAAATCCTCTTGGCCAAATATTAACGTCTGTGAAATATTTATATATATTCGTCCATCCATTATTTTCCAACTGATAAGCAATAACACTTTTTTCTCTTTTTTCCCAAAAATCAGTCATGGGATAATTATCATCATCTGTCTCTATTATAACCTCAGCTCCTTTTGAAATTGCCAATAAATAACCTAAATTTTTACGGGCATAATGCTTAACCGGCAAATCTTTTACTAAATTAAAATTCAACTTTTTCTGACGCTCTATTGAATAAAAATCACAACCATTTACAAAAAATTCATCCGGACTTTTTGTATCCCCGATAACAATAAAAGAAATATTATGATGTAAAGACTCTTCTGCAATTTTTTTTAAAACAGGATGATTCTGGTCTGCTATAGAAGTAATAACTAAAAATGTATTTTCAAATTTATTCATATAAATTTTATCTAATTGTATGTAAAAAATATTTTCTAGCACCGAAATTCCACCAATAAGTAAAGAAAATTGCGATTAACTTTGAAAACATAAAATATAAACCAAAAAATGACGTTAAACCCCAAATTAAAAAAGTGTTAATTCCTAGTCCAACTCCCGTAATAATAAAATAATATATAAATTCTTGATACTTTTTATTAATAATTCTCACTTTAAAAATCCATTTTACACATAAAAAATAATTAACAACTGTCCCCGACATAAAAGATATTATTGAGGACAATAGATAATTTAATCCCAAAAAATTAGTTAAAATAAACAACAAGCTAATATCTAAAATTGTACAAATACCTCCTACTATAAAATACTTTATAGCTTGCGCAAAAATTTTATTTTTTATATCAAAAATCATCTATACTTATTTATTTTTTGTTTAACCGATTTAACCAATTATTATAAATATCGGTTAAAGTTTGTTGAAAAGGAATTTCAGCTTTCCATCCAAGTAAATTTATTTTAGTCGCATCTCCTAAAAGAATTTTTTCATCTGATGGTCTAAAAAGATTTTTATCTGTTTCTACACTTATATCAACTCCTGACATCTTTATTAAATAACCTAAAGACTCTTTCATCGTATATGCTTTACCAGTACATATATTATATACTTCACCAGAAACTCCTTTTTGAGCCAACAACCATAAAGCTTTAACTCCATCCCGAACATCAACAAAATCTCTTGCCGTTTCTAAATTGCCAACCTTAATTATTGGAGATTGCAAATTTAATTTTATAGCCGCTATCTGACTAGCAAAATTCTGTATAGCTGTTACAGGTGGATGATCTGGACCCAAATGAATAAACAACCTAGGAAAAACAAAATCCATATCATAGTTAAGATGATATTGTCTTGCCATCATTTCCATTGCTGATTTAGAAACACCATAAGACGTTATCGGTTTTAACTGAATAGAATCTTCATTAATAGGAATCATATTTTCAGGTACAATTCCATATTCAGCACTAGAACAAGCGGGAATAATACGTGCTTTAGGTGAATATTCACGACAAACATTAAATACATTTCTAGAACCCTCTATATTTAGCTGGTATGTGGTATCTTCCGCTTTCCAAGATTCTCCATTGTATGCTTGGGCAGCAAGATGATAAACCAAATCTGGCTTAACCTTTTCCCACACTTCTCTTAAAAAATTTTTATCCATTATATCTCCTTTAAAATGAGTGTAAGATTCATCTTTTTGAATATATCTAGACGCAGATGTCGCTCTTGATATCCCAAAAACTTCACAACCTTCTTCTTGTAATAATTTAGCAAGATGCTTTCCTATCATTCCAGTAATACCTGTTATAATTACTTTTTTCATAATATTATAATTAGTTATTTTGAAAATAAAACTTTAAAAGACATTCTAACATACCTGAAATTTTTGAAAAAAGAATTATTACTTTTTCCCTCAATACGACCAACCCAAATAGTTGGTATTTGCTCTATATAATAATTATTTTTAATTGGTTTTACTGTTGTTTCTATATAAATTTCATGAAAAACTCCCTCCCAATTAATTTCATCGCAAATTTTTTTACTAAGAATTTTAAATCCATAAGTTAAATCCCCCAGCTTTGTCCAAAATAAAACTTTAAATATTTTTTGAAAAATGTAATTTAATATTA
>CAZMJW010000099.1:626-4088 GCA_964566915.1 uncultured Gammaproteobacteria bacterium | reverse complement strand
TAGATAAGTAACATCAACTAAAGAACCAACGGCAATTGGTACACGAACCGCCATACCATCAAATTTTCCTTTAAGAGACGGAAAGGCTGAAGTAGTAGCAATAGCTGCTCCGGTAGTTGTTGGTATCATATTTAAAGCTGCTGCTCTGGCTCTTCTTAAATCTTTATGACTGGTATCAATTAAATTTTGAGTAGCGGTATAGGCATGAATTGTAGTCATTAAAGCTTTTTTAATACCAAAAGATTCTTTAATAACCTTTGTTACTGGTGATAAACAATTTGTGGTACAAGATGCACAGGAAATAATATGATCATTTTTTAAAACTTTATTCATATTAACTCCAGGTACAATCATTTTTACTCCTTTTCCTTTGGCTGGTGCTGATAAGACAACTTTTTTTGCTCCCGCATTTAAATGAGAATCTAGTGCTTCTTTGGTTTTAAAAACACCAGTACACTCTAAAACAACATCTACTTTTAATTTTTTCCAAGGTAAATTATTTGGATCTTTTTCAGTTAAAAAATTAATTTTTTTTCCTTTAATATAAATACAATCTTCACCATCTTTTACTTCAAAGGGTGCTTTCCCATAAACAGAGTCAAACTTTAATAAATGACTTAAAGTTTCGTTATCTGATAAATCATTTACCGCCACTAAGTTTAAGTGTGGAAAATCAGTAATAATAATCTTTAAAGCGGCTCGGCCAATTCGACCAAAACCATTAATAGCAACATTCATTTTTTTCATAAAATTTTTTAAACTTATTTTTATATATAATTTAATTATAACATATTATTTAAAACAAAAAAACCGTTTTTAGACGGTTTTCTTGTTAATAAGTTTAAAATTAAACTTTAATTATTTAAGAGTTACTTTTGCACCAGCTTCTTCTAATTGTTTTTTAAGTTCTTCAGCTTCTTCTTTCTTTACAGCTTCTCTTAAAACTTTTGGAGCAGTATCAACTAAATCTTTTGCTTCTTTTAAGCCCATTTCAGTGATTGCTCTAACTGCTTTAATAACAGCAATTTTGTTTGCACCAGCTTCAGTAATTTCGATGTCAAATTCATCTTTTTCTTCAGCTGCTTCAGCTCCACCAGCTACAGCTCCGCCAGCCATCATCATAGCTGGTGCAGCAGCGCTAACACCAAATTTGTCTTCTAAGATTTTAACAAGTTCTGCTAAATCTAGAACACTCATTTGTTCAATTTCTCCAACAATTTTTTCAAATTTTGCTGGAACTTCTACTTTTTTGTCTTCTTCCATACGTTTATTGTTAATATTAATTAGTAAATTATAATAAAATTAATTATTTTTTTTCTGATATTGCTTTTAGAACAGTAACTAAACCTCTAATGTTTCCAGCTAAGACATTTACAAATCCAGATATTGGAGCATTAAGTGATCCAACTACCTTAGCATATAACTCTTCTTTAGATGGTAGTTTAGAAAGATTTTCAACCTCTTCTTTAGTTAAAAATTTACCATCTAATATTCCTCCGATAAAGTAAATTTTTTCTGCTAACTCTTTATCTTTGGTAAAATTACCCAATACTTTAGCGGAAGCTACTTCATCATTATAGGAAAATATTGTAGCCACTTTTCCCTCTAAATTGTTAATGTCGATTTCAATACCGTTTTCACCTAAAGCTCTTTTAAGTAATGTTTTTTTAGCAACATAATACTCTCCCTCTTCTTTTTCAAGTTCAACTCTTAAATTTTCATTAGATTTTACCGGAAATGAATTGAATCCAGCAAAAACAATTGATTTACTCTTTTTGATTTTTTCAATCAGATCGCGAGTAATTTCCTGTTTAGCAATCTTTGATTTTGGCATATATTTCTAATTTATTTATTAATACAAAAAAAATCTGCATACGCAGACAAATAAAAAGCTTTAGCTTTATACCTCGGCAAGATTTTTATGAAGCATGCTTCCCTTGCTGTCTGCGGTTAGTTCATATTTAATTAACTCTATATTAACATATTTATTTATTTTGTCAATACATGTTAATATATAATTAAATAATTAACTTAGATATATTTTTATGAATAAACTATTAATAATAATTGCTCACCCAAATATCACTGGTCATAATAGATATTTTTTAAAAAAAATACAAGAAAAACTTGATTCTAATAATATTTCATACAATATACTTGATTTATATGAAATAAATTTTGACCCTTGTCTAAAACTTGATGAATTATATACAGCTAATAATAGAAATATTAGTGATAAAAATATTAAAATACAAAACATGATAAAGGAATCGGATAGATTGTTATTTATCTTTCCAACTTGGTGGCAAAATATGCCGGCTATTTTAAAAGGTTTTTTTGATAGAATATTTACTCCAAAATTTGCTTATCAGTATTCAAGTCTTGGTATACCAGAGGGTCTTCTTAAAAACAAAAAGGCCGCTATATTCACAACAACTGGCGGCCCTAGTATTTATGAAAAATATATTATTTCTCTTCCTTCTGTTAGATTAATTAAAAATCATATTCTAAAGTTTTCTGGAATAAAGAGTAAAGGTTTTGTTTTATACTCTGCTAAAGATTTAGAAAAAAATAAAAATAAAATCAAAAAATTAAGTTTAGATGTATATAGGTATTTAATTAATTAATCCTTATTAGCAAATAAGTTGATTTTGAATTCAATTTCATTCTTTATTGCCTTATCCCCTAAATCTGAGAAAAATGAATTTGAACCATATTTTATTTCAAACTCTGATCTATCTATTTCAAAACTTGCTTCAGCTTCTAAGATACCATCGTTAATTATTACTTTAGCTGGAAAAGTAATTTCTTTTGTAATTTCTTTAATAGTTAAATCTGAAATAATTTGATAATTGTCTCCACTTATATTTTCTATTTCTTTTAAGAATATTTCTGATTCAGGATAATTATTAACAGCAAAGAAATCTTCGCTTTTCAAGTGTTCTTCTAATCTTTCACTTCCGTCATTATCTTTAATGGTATTCATATCAATAATAATTGAAGAATTTTCAAGATTATTATTCTCTACTATATTTATTTTACCTGATTTGATTTTAACAGTTCCACTATGAGATGAGGCAATTCGCCTGCCTGTCCAGTTAACAACACTATTTTCTTCATCAATAATATAGTTACCACTTTCTAAAGTGATATTTTCTTCGATATTTCTAGTATCATTACTCTCTTCATCAACTGGCACATTATTTGTGCAAGCAGAGAGAACAAAAATTACTAAAAATAAAAATATGGAAATGTGTAGTTTCTTCATATATTTATTTAGTTTAAAGAATTAATCTATTTATTTTACTTCAAAAGTTAAAGTAACTTCAACTTCAACTTCATTTTGACCAGTCTCAATTGATGGAGATGATATTGCACCACCCATTGCTTTATCAGCGACCATTTCTAATTTAGCATTTGAATAATTATTTTGACCAATCATATTTTCTAGATTATTAACTC
>CAZMJW010000099.1:0-616 GCA_964566915.1 uncultured Gammaproteobacteria bacterium | reverse complement strand
TATCATATCTTGGTGTATATGATGATTCATAAACATCAATAATATCACCTAATTTCATGCCGGTTTGAGAAGCAATATCTTCAGCTTTTTCTTTTGCTTTCTCAATTGCCAATTCTCTAGCCTTATTCTTTAATTCATATTCATCATCAATGGTAAAATTAATGCTACCAACTTGATTAGCTCCTTTTTCAGTTGTGGTTGATATTATATCACCAATACTTTCAAGGTCTCTAATTTTTACATCAAGACTTTGATATACTTCATAACCTTTTAAAACACGACCATCTTCTTCAGTCCAATCATATACCGGACTTAAACTATAATTTGAAGTTTTAATATCTTTTTCTTCAACTCCTAAATCTTTAATACTTGCCACAATATTATTCATTTTTTCAACACTTTCTTTAGTAGCATCAGCCGCTGTTTTTAAGGTTTCTGTTCTAAAACCGATAGTAATATTGGCGATGTCAGCTTTCGCATAAACTGTACCAATGCCACTTATTGAAAAGCGATCATCGTTATCAGTTTTATGAGCCATTAAAATGGAAGTTAAGGCTATTCCAGTGATAGCTAAAACACCCAAGGCAATTAAAAAAACATGTGATTTTTTCATATA
>CAZMJW010000098.1:589-4195 GCA_964566915.1 uncultured Gammaproteobacteria bacterium | reverse complement strand
AAAACTCCGGTTTTTTCTTCCTTTCTTTTCTTTCTAAATTTTCTAAAGGTATTTTGCCTAATATCTTAAGTTCCATATTTTATTTACCACAACACTTTTTATATTTCTTGCCACTACCACAAGGGCAAGGATCATTTCTACCAATCTTTTCTCCTTCTTCATTCTTTATTTTTTCATGAACTAAATCAGCGGTATTTCTATCCTCTGCTTGTTTTTGCATAGTTTTCTGGGCGCCACTAAATTGTAGATTTTGATTAGCTTTCTGACTAAATTGCTTTATTTGATTTTCTGCTGCTGCTACCAAGGCATCACCTGTTTTATATATTGAATATACTACTTGTCTGTCAATTAATTCATTTAATTCGTGATATAAACGATGAGCTTCCTTTTTATATTCAACCAAAGGATCTCTTTGTCCATACCCTCTTAAACCAATACCTTTACGGAGATAATCAATTGTTTCTAAATGATCCACCCACATTCCATCAATTGATCTTAGAAGAATACCTTTTTCAACATCTTTAAACTCTAAACCAGCTTGAGAAAAAGCTTCAGCCATTTTTTGATATCTTTCTTGTGCTTTTTCTATTAAATAATTATATATTCCTTCTCTTTTAGAATTCTTGTCTTTATTTTCAGAAATAATTTGCTTAAATTTATTTTCCAAATCTTCTGACTCTGTCCAAATACTTTTAACGACTTCAGATATTTCTTTTATATTCCATTCTTCTTCTTTTTCATTTGAAGTATGAAAGTTTATCACTGAACTAAGTTCAGCTTCTATGCTTGTGAAAATAATATCTGTTAATTTTTTCTTAATACTTTCATTATTTTCATTTTCTTCGTTATTATTTTCTTCTGATAATTCAACGATTTCTCTTCTTCTTTTATATATTGCCAATCTGTGTTTATTAATAACATCATCATATTCAACTAAATGTTTTCTCATGTCAAAGTTATTACCTTCAACTTTTTTCTGAGCACTTTCAATTGATTTGGAAATTATGCGATTTTCAATAGGCATGTCAGCCGGAACTTTCATGGTGTTCATTAAATTTTTCATTCTATCTCCACCAAATATTCTCATTAAATCATCTTCTGTTGAAACAAAAAACTGAGTTGAACCAGGATCACCTTGTCGACCAGCTCTACCTCTTAATTGATTATCAATTCTTCTTGACTCATGTCTCTCTGTACCAATAACATGAAGCCCCCCTAAAGCTTTAACGGCTTCTTGTTCTTCTTTTTCTACTGGATTACCACCTAATATAATATCAACACCACGACCAGCCATGTTTGTAGCTAAAGTGATTGATCCACGACGACCCGCTTGAGCAATAATTTCCGCTTCTCTTTGATGGTTTTTGGCATTTAAAGCTTCTGGCCTTAAACCTTCTCTTTCCATCATTTCAGAAAGTAATTCATTCTTTTCAATTGATATTGTACCAATAAGAACAGGTTGCCCCTTTTTATTTCTCTCTTTTACTTCTGAAATAACCGCTCTATATTTATCCATCTCAGTACGATAGATTAAGTCATTGTGATCTTTTCTTACATTTGGCTTATTTGTTGGTATAACAATTGTTTCTAAATTATATATTTTATGAAATTCTTCAGCTTCAGTAGCAGCTGTTCCGGTCATACCAGATAATTTTGTATACATTCTAAATAGATTTTGAAAGGTAATATTAGCCATTGTTTTTGACTCTTTCTTAATCTCTACACCTTCTTTGGCTTCAATAGCTTGATGAAGTCCTTCACTATATCTTCTACCTGGCATCATACGACCGGTAAATTCATCAACGATCACAATTTCCCCGTCTTTTACCACATAATCTTTATCTCTATGAAAAAGTACTCTAGCTTTTAATGCTTGTTCTAAATGATGAACTTCTTTTATTCCTCCCTCAACATAAATATTTCCCATGCCAATTAATTTCTCTGCTTTAGAAATACCTTCTTCTGTTAAAGTAGCCGCTTTCATTTTTTCATCTACATTATAATCTTCATTTTCTTCTAAATGTCTAACTATTTGAGCATATTTAACATATCTATCACCAGACTCTTCGGCTGGAGCGGAAATAATTAAAGGAGTTCTTGCTTCATCAATTAAAATAGAATCAATTTCATCAACAATGGCATAATGAAGTTCTCTTTGAACAGTTTGCGATAAACTATAGGCCATATTATCGCGTAAATAATCAAAACCAAACTCATTATTAGTTCCGTAAGTAATATCACAATAATATGCTTCTCTTCTTGGTACTTTTCTAAAGTGCATTAAACGTTCATCATATTGACTTTCATCTCTATACTCTGGGTCATAGACATAGGCAGCGTCGTGAATGATAACACCGGTTGTTAAACCTAAATAATGATAAACTGGAGCCATCCAACCAGCACCAACCCTAGCCAAATAATCATTAACAGTTATTAAATGAACTCCTTTTTCTTCTAAGGCGTTTAGATATAGCGGTAATGTAGCTACTAAAGTTTTTCCTTCACCAGTTTTCATTTCGGCAATTTCTCCACGATGAAGAACAATACCACCGATAAGCTGTACATCATAATGTCTTAAACCAATCACCCTTTTTGAAGCTTCACGCATAACTGCGAATGCTAAGGGTAAGACATCGTCTAAAGTTTTTCCTTCTTTTAATTGTTTTTTAAGTTCCTCAGTTTTTTCTTTAATTTCTTCCTCGTTTAAACTCTTTAAACTGTCTTCTAAAGAATTAATTTCATCTATTATTACTTGCATTTTCTTAATAACCTTTTCATTGGCATCAGGAAAAATTTTACTAAATAAACCCATATATTTTTATATTTTTTGTTATTACGAAAAAAGCCTAATTTGGCTATTTTCCTTTATTAAGTATAGTACTAATTAACAAAAAAATAAATATTGACAAATAGTAATAAAAATTACATAATGATTAGAAATAATTGTACATTTAAAATAAAATAGAAATGGAAAAAAATAATACTAATTTCAAAAAAATGGCTATTGAGCTGAATTTATCAGAAAAATATCTTCGCTTAATTCTAGACAATGATCAAAATATTGAACTTTATGAATTAAAAGAAATATACGAATCATTGGAAAAACATAATAGAAAATTAATATTAGATAATTGGAATGCAATTGCTCTTAAAAAAGCTAAAAGAATTGATTCTATATATCAAGCCAAAAACGTCTATCACAATACCCTACCATCATCAAAGGCTCACAAGATTGCCTTAAAAAAATGGCAAAAGTATTCTAGGTTGGAAATTAAAAGGGCTAAAAACTTTAACGAAATATTTCAGGCATATGGATCATCACCACCTGGATCAAAGGAAAAAATGGATGCTCTTTTTAAATGGATAAGAATATCTAAAACATGCGCTGAAATTAAATTGGTTTTTAATGAAACACAAGAAAACAATAGTAAAAAAACTATTGTTTTAAAAAAATGGTATGATTTAGCTAAATCTAAAGATGAAATTTTAGACCTATATAATCATGCCATAGGCACTAAGTTTGAAATTGCTATTCTTAAAAAATTGAAAAGTAATTTCAAGTAATTGTATTGACATATTATCAATACTATGTTTTAATTGATTTTC
>CAZMJW010000098.1:0-579 GCA_964566915.1 uncultured Gammaproteobacteria bacterium | reverse complement strand
AAAAGATGCGTATCATTAAGTCTCCCCTTTTAAGACAGAGACAGAGACTTAAAAGTAGGTTGTGGTTGAGAATTATTTGTATTTTAATTGGAAACTTTGCCTGGCTATCAATTTGTGCTTTAGCGGACAAAGAAATAATTGATAAAATTGCTCCAACTCTCATCTCTGTTCAATCATTTTTTATTCACCTTATGACGGTAATAATAGCTATGCTTTCCTTCGCCTACATAAGAAAAGAAAATCAAATGTGGAACGAGCTGGGATCAATGTATTTAATATTAGTTTTTTCCAGCTTAGCCGAAGCCTGGAGTTTATCGCAAATACCGGTAATACTACCAAGTACAGCTCTTTCTGTTTACATAATAAGCAGACTAGTAATTAAATACATCGAGAATAAATCTCGATTAAACAATTAAAAGAAAGAAAAAAAGTAAATAAAAAAAAAGAAAAAGAAAAAAGATGAAGAAAAAGAAAAGCTAAAAATAACAAAAAAAAGTAAAACAAAGCCTTGTTAAATAAACAAGGCTTTTTTCTATACTAGGAAACCCCGCACGGAAGTCAAAGTAGTAATACTTATCT
>CAZMJW010000097.1:4019-4276 GCA_964566915.1 uncultured Gammaproteobacteria bacterium | reverse complement strand
GCTAAATATAGCGGGTTTTTTGTTTTCGACTATAATCCCACATAATCGCTTATAGGGAATATAAGTGAAAAGTGGTGATTGACTGGTTCTGTAATAAAATTAAGTACTGTTATTCTGGATTAACCTGTTTGCTGAAGCCTGTAATAAATAAATTGATTCGGAATTTATATCTTCAAAAATCGAAAAAAACTGAAATAATAAGATTTATATCTCCAAAATTAAATTTTTTAGGGTTAAATATTTTAAAAACAAGAAAA
>CAZMJW010000097.1:2508-4004 GCA_964566915.1 uncultured Gammaproteobacteria bacterium | reverse complement strand
CCAATATTAAATTAAAATTAAGCTAATTTTCTTCAAGTATATTATAATATATTAGAAAAAGCTTGCTTGTATATTTGGATATACAAGAAAATGTATTTAAGTTGACAGTTGACATTTAACTGTGAACTAGAATGATTTGACTTTTCGCTTATAATCACTTATAATCACATATATATATTATAAGTGATAAATATGGATAAAAATAATAAATTTTATAAAAGATTAATAATATCAAATCAACTTGATTTTCAAAAAATTCAGAATTTGATAATTGAAATTGAAAAGATGAGCGTAATGTGGATGGCTGGCGTGAAATTGGCTCCGCAGATTTTAACCGTGCTTAAAAGGTCTACAGTTATCACTTCTACAGGCTCATCGACCAGGATAGAAGGGTCAAAATTAACTGACAAGGAAATTGAAAAACTTTTTTTAACCGGACTCAAGGTAAAAAAATTCAGTACTAGAGATGAGCAAGAGGTTGTCGGTTATAAAGAGCTTTTGGAAAACGTTTTTAATTCATATGAAAATATTAAATTCAATGAAAACGCAATAAAGCATTTTCATAAAGAGTTGCTAAAATATTCAGACAAGGACCAAAAACATTCGGGTGAATATAAATTCGGTGATAATAGTGTAGTAGCAAAAGATAAAGACGGAAAAGTTGTAGGAATTATATTTGAACCGACAAAACCGCATTTAACACCCAAAGAAATGCAAGAGCTTTTAGCGTGGACGAAAGAAGCGTTTTCTGAAAAAATATTTCATCCGCTCTTGGTGATTGCCAATTTTATTATGGAATTTTTAGCTATCCACCCTTTTCAAGACGGAAACGGTAGAACATCGCGAGTGCTGACTAATTTTTTGATGCTCAAATACGGTTATGATTATATGCCTTATGTTTCGCATGAGAAATTGATTGAAGACAACAAAGACAGATATTATCTAGCGCTAAACAAAAGCCAAAAAACAAAAAAACATGACATTACTTTGTGGCTAAGTTTCTTTTTAGAAATGATTTTGGAGCAGGTCAAGCTGGCAGTAAAACTAGGTGACAAAGAGCGTATTGAGGTATTTCTTTCACCAAAGCAGTTACAAGTTTGGCAGTTTATGCAGGAAAGAGTTGAGACAACACCAAAAGAAATTCGCGAGCACTTAAATATGGCCACTGCAACGGTTTTGCAGGTTCTAAATAAATTAATTGAGATGAAAAAGATTGAGAGATTGGGTGAGGGTAGAAGTACAAGATATGTTTTAAAAAAATGAAAAAAATAACAAGAAATATATTGGAAATGAAAAACTTGCGGAGATAAGATATTTTTTATACCAAAAATATTAAGAAAAATTTCAATTCAATCTTTATATTAGTTAAAAAATGACATTTATTAATAATTTATCTCTGTTAAATTAATGACGTCTGATTAGCATAGTAATAGTTAAAACGTTAGATATATTTATAAAATTATTTCTTTTTATAATAAAATTAAAACTGTTATATA
>CAZMJW010000097.1:0-2498 GCA_964566915.1 uncultured Gammaproteobacteria bacterium | reverse complement strand
TTATTATTTTAATTTAACACTTAATGGTTGAATAATGACTATTCCTTTAGTATAATAAGATTATCTTAAATAGAGATAATAATTAATTTTATGGAAAATAACAAAGAACAGATAATTGATAGCATTTTAAATCGTGGCGTTGTTGTTAATATACTACCAACTAAAGAAGAGTTTGAAAAAAAACTTAGAAGTGGAGAAAAAATGAAGATATATATTGGAGCTGATCCTACTTCGGGCGCTCTTCATTTAAGTCATGCTAAAAACTACATGGTTTTAGAAGAGTTTAGAAAACTTGGACACAAAGTCTATGTTTTAATTGGTGACTTTACCGCACGCATTGGTGATCCAACTGAAAAATCAAGTGCTAGAAAACAGCTTACAAGAGAAGATGTTAATGTAAATGTTAAGAGTTGGTTAGAGCAAATAAAGCCTTTAATGGATTTTGAAGCTAAAGATAATCCTCCTAATATTGTTTATAACAATGATTGGTTATCAAAATTAAGCATGGAAGAGGTAGTAAGCTTAGCTTCTAATTTTACCGTTCAACAAATGCTTGAAAGGGATATGTTTGAAAAAAGAATGAATGAGAATAAACCTATTTATCTTCATGAGTTTTTATACCCTTTGATGCAAGGATATGACAGTGTCGCTTTAGATGTTGATGTTGAGTTATGTGGAACTGACCAAATTTTCAATTCATTAGCTGGAAGAACATTATTAAAAAAATTAAAAAATAAAGAAAAATTCGTAGTCGCAGTTAATTTAATGGAAAATCCAGAGACCGGAGAACTAATGTCTAAAAGCAGAGGTACTGGAATATTTTTAAATTTCTCAGCCGAAGATATGTATGGCGGAATTATGTCTCAACCAGATGAAATGACTAAAGTTTTTTTAATAAATAATACACGTCTTAGTTTAAATGAAATAGAAAAAATAATATCAATGGATAATCCGCGTGATGCTAAAATGAAGACAGCTAGAATTATTACGACACTTTTTCATAGCGAAGAAGAAGCCTTAAAAGCTGAAGAAGCTTTTGTTTCTAAGGTACAAAAAAAAGAAGCTCCTGATGATATACAAGAAATTACTATTGGTCTTCAGGAAGATAATCTTTTTTCAATACTTAAAAAATCACTTCCTAATTTAAGTGGTAATGATATAAAGAGACTTATTTCTCAAAAAGCAGTAAGAATCAATGGGGAAGTAAAAGATGATGAAAAAGAAATTATTCATTTAGATGAAAATGGCTTAACTCTTAATGTTGGTAAAAGAACTTGGCTTAAAATAAAGTCTTAACTATGGAAAATAGCTATAAAAAAATCGAAGAACTTAGGGAAAAATATCAAGACTTATATAAATTACTTAAAATAGATAAACGAGTTAGTCGTTTACATGAATTACAGCTTTTAATGAATAAAGCTAATTTTTGGAATAACCAGGAAGAGGCAATAAATGTTAGTAGAGAAGTTGAAGAATTATCTAGTGAAAATGAGATGTGGTTTAAGTTGGGAAAAGAGATAAACGATTTGTCTGAGATAAGTGCTTTAGCTGACAAAGAAGAAGATGATAATGAAGAAAAATTATTAGAACTTCAAGCTGATATAGAAAAAAAATATGCTGAGTTAAGTAATAAGATTTCTAAGCTAGAATTTGAAATTATTTTTACCGGAAAACATGACAAAGAAAATGTTTTTCTTTCAATTCATTCTGGTACCGGTGGTGTTGATGCACAAGATTGGACAGAAATGTTAATGCGAATGTATCTTCGTTTTAGTGAAAAAAATAATTTTAAGACTGAAATATTAGATATTATTTATGGCAATGAAGCGGGAATAAAAAGTGTTGAAATAAAAATTGAAGGACTTAGAGCTTATGGATATTTAAAAAGCGAAAACGGTGTTCATCGCTTGCTTAGAAATTCACCATTTAATGCTGATGGTTTAAGACAAACATCATTTGCTTTAGTTGAGACAGTACCTGAGATAAAAGATGAAGATTTTCCAGATATTAAAGAGGAAGATATTAGAATTGATGTGTATCGTTCTAGTGGTCCGGGTGGTCAAAGTGTTAACACAACCGATTCGGCTGTTCGTATTACTCATCTTGAAACAGGAATTGTAGCTGCTTGTCAAAGCGAAAGATCACAACATCAAAACAAAGAAAAAGCTTTTAAATTATTGCAGAATAAATTAATCAATAAAATACTTGCTGATAGAGAAAAGGCTGAAGCAGAATTGAAAGGAGAAGTAAAAAAGGCGGAATGGGGAAAACAAATTAGATCATATTTTCTTTATGGTAATAAATTAGTTAAAGATCATCGAACAAACCACGAAGACACTAATGTGGAGGCAGTATTGGATGGAGATTTAAATCCCTTTATTTCTGCTTATTTAAGAAAACAAAAAGAAAATATTTAAGAAAATTTTATAGTAAAAAGGATATAATTAAGCACTAAATATTAGTGCTTTTATGTTAGATAAAAAACAAAAAATATTTAT
>CAZMJW010000096.1:0-4315 GCA_964566915.1 uncultured Gammaproteobacteria bacterium | reverse complement strand
TTGAACAAAAATTTGATTTCTTTTCTCATATCTTTGAATATTTAATTAAAGATTACAATAGAGACGGAGGAGGCGTTTATGCTGAATATTATACTCCTCATGCTATTTCTAAGATAATGGCTGATATATTGGTGGATAAGCCAGTTAGTAATGTTAGTGTGTATGATCCTTCTGCTGGTTCAGGCACTCTTCTTATGAGTGTAGCTCATGCTATTGGTGAAGATAAATGCACTATTTATTCTCAAGATATATCAGATAAATCTTCTAATCTTTTACGTTTAAATTTAATTTTAAATAATCTAGTTCATTCAATTCATAATATTATTCAAGGAAATACTATTAAGGATCCATATCATAAAAATGGAAAAGAATTGAAGAAGTTTGATTTCATAGTTTCTAATCCGCCTTTTAAGTTGGATTTTAGTAAATGGAGAGATGATTTAGATACAAAAGAGAATAGTAAAAGATTTTTTGCAGGAATTCCAAAGGTGCCGAAATCTAAGAAACAATCAATGGCAATATATTTATTGTTTATTCAACATATTATTCATTCGCTTTCAAGCAAGGGTAGAGCGGCGGTAGTTGTTCCAACTGGATTCATTACCGCCCAAAGTGGAATAGAAAAAAAGATCAGAGAAAAGTTGATTAATCAAAAAATTTTAAAAGGAGTTGTTAGTATGCCTCCTAATATTTTTGCTACCACTGGAACCAATGTTTCAGTTGTTTTTATTGATAAAACAAATAGTGATGATAAAGTTGTTTTAATGGATGCCTCAAAGCTAGGAAAAAAGATCAAATTAGATGGTAAAAATGAAAAGACTGTTTTATCAGCAGAAGAGGAAGAATTAATAACCAAAACTTTTAACAAAAAAGAGCAGATAGATGATTTATCTGTTATAGCAACTTATGATGAAATAAAAGAAAAAAATTATAGTTTTAGTGCTGGACAATATTTTGACATAAAGATTGAATATGTTGATATTACTAAAGAAGAGTTTGATGAAAAAATATCTGAGTATCAGAAAAATTTGTCGGAATATTTTAAGGAATCTAAAGAATTGGAAGATCAGATTTTTGAAAAATTAAAAGGTTTAAAGTATGAATAATGATCGAATAACAATTAAACTTGGAGATGTTGGGAAAGTATCTATGTGTAAAAGAGTTTTAAAGCATCAGACTTTCAAAGATGCAGTTATTCCATTTTATAAAATTTCAACATTTGGTAGCAAGCCAGATACATATATTAAAAAAGAGTTGTTTGAGAAATATCGCGAAAAATATTCTTACCCTAAGAAAGGTGATGTTTTAATTTCTGCTGCAGGAACTGTAGGCAAGACAGTTGTGTATAATGGCGAACCCGCATATTTTCAAGACTCAAATATTGTTTGGATTGATAATGATGAATCAAAGATATTAAATAGTTATTTGTATTATTTTTATCAAACTAAGCCGTGGTTATCAACAAGTAGTAGTACTATAAAAAGAATATATAACGAAAATTTGAGAAGTATAAAAATAATTTATCCAGAAAAAATAGAGTATCAAAAAATGATTTCCAAAATACTTTTAAATTTTGATGCCAAAATAGAACTTAATAATAAATTAAGTAGTGAACTGGAAAAAATAGCAAAAACCATTTATGGTTATTGGTTTCTTCAGTTTAATTTTCCTGATGACAATGGCAAGCCTTATAAATCAAGCGGAGGGAAAATGGTTTGGAACAGGGAATTAAAAAGAAAAATTCCAAAAGATTGGGAGGTGAAAAAAATGAAGGATATTTTTGAATTTAAAAAAGGAGTCGAACCAGGTTCTTCTGAATATTTAAATTCTCCAATAAATGAATATTGTATTAAATTTTTTAGAGTTGGAGATATTGAAGGAGAGAGTTCTGTATATATAGATTCAAGAAGCAAAAAATATTCCTTTGTTCACGAAAAAGATGTTATTGTAACTTTTGATGGCTCAGTTGGTAAGGTTGGAGTTGGATTAAATGGCGCAATTTCTGGTGGCTTAAGAAAAGTTTACGATAAAAGTGGAAAATTTGACAATTCTCTAGTCTACATTATTTTTAAAGATGAGAGAATAATAGCCACGATACATAAGTACGCTACAGGCTCAATTTTGCTTCATGCTGGTGGCTCAATTGATCATTTGAAAATTGTTTTTAATGAAGAAATGTATTTACAATTTCAGAAAATAATACAGCCTATTTACAATCAAATAATAAAAAATAAAAAAGAGAATCAAAAATTAGCTGAACTTCGTGACTTTCTTTTACCTATGTTAATGAATGGGCAAGTTGTAATTAGATAAATTTTAATGAATACAAATAAAAAGCTTTCTTCTTTTAATGTAAGCACAAATGAGCCGGAAAATTTAAACCCAAAACAAAAAAGTTTATGTAAAAATTTAGATGCCCTAAATAATATATATTCTTTTTGTGGAAATAAGAATCCCTCGGAATTATACCAGGGGGCTATTTTTGCCATGAGAAAGGAGAATCAAGGGAATTCAGATTGGATGGCACAAGCGGCTCATTCATTGAGGGATATAATATTTGGAGTTAAGGGTGACGGTTCAAGCGAAGAAGATAAAAAAAGATCGTCTATTCAGAAAACTTTTTTTGGCTTTTCTCAAGAGAACGAAGAAATAGAATTTTTGGTAGAAAGAATTTATTATTTATATAATATTTTTACTAATATATCTCATCATTTTCGAGGTGTAGGCTATTTTAAAAAGACTAAAAAAAGAATAAAGCAATTGTTAAACGAGGAGATATTAAAACCTGAAGATGTTGATCGTGGTATTTTTACCAGACTTGTTGAAGTTTTCGAGGATGTAATGATTAAATCAATACCAGCTTTCTTAAATGTGTATAAAAAAATAGATGTTATTTTGTTAGAGGAAAATAAAGATTTAATAAAGAATGAGTTAAGGTATTATTTTTATTTAGCTGATAATATTGAAAATTATTTTTTTTCAAAAGTATCTGAGGATTGGTTTGATTGGCTAGCTGAAAATAGCTTTTTATTGTTATCTGGGTCTAAGGAGGATAATAAGGATTTTTATAAGTTAAATTATTTAAGTAGAGTTGCTCAAAAAAGTCCTGATAAAATAACCTCATTTATTAATGATACTGATATTCATAAATATGAATTCAAACAAGAGATTATAAATAAATTTTTATGGATTCTGTCAGATAAAAAATTTCCAGTAGATGAATTGTGTAAAGTTGTTGATAAAATTATTGATGATAACTGGGTTAAGATATCGGGAGATTTAAATGGTTGGTGGTTTGATTATGATAATTTATTGCAAAAATTATATAAAAATGAAAAATATAGTGAGTTTTTAAGCCTGGCTAATGTTGTATTAACAATACGAAAAAAAAATACTGAGAAGACTGGTGAGTCTAGATTTATTGATACTAATCCATTCTATTTTAATGATTTTAAAGATATTCATATTTTTAAAAATATATCTGAAATAAACGTTGAATTTTTAGAAGAGTCCCTAGGTTTAACTATTAGGAAATTAGTGGAATTGATTCAGGAGCTTTTTGAAAAAACAAAAAGAGGTAAATATTGGGAATACGAAGGATTCTTTATCTTACCAAGTGAGATTGATTTTTTTTCTTCTAATTATGACCACTCTTTTTATTCTAGTAGGAATGGTTTTCAGGATTTATTAATAACAATTAGGAATTTATTAAAAAGAGTGATTGAAATAAATAATAACAACAAAGAAAAAATAATACAGATTTACGAAAAATATATTAAATCTTTACCAAAAACTGAAATAACTTGGAAATTAGAAATATTTTTTATTGACTCTTTTTCGGGCGATTTGTCTAGTATGACTAAAGGGGTTATATCGAAAATTAAGGAAAAAGATTTGGATTTTATTAGATCAGTAGAATATCAAAAGCTTTTAAAGGATAAATTTTCAATTCTAAAAGATGAAGAAAAAGAGGAATTTGTAAGTGACTTAATTGATTTTTTGGGAAATAGTGATAAAGATAAAAAATATTATATTAGTTATGGTAATGAAATATTTTCTTGTGTTTATAAACATCTCAATAGAGATCAAATAATTAGGTTAAAAGATAAATTTGGTGACTTGGTTTCTAATTATGAGCCAAAAACAGAGACTTTTATTAGGAGTGGATTTGTGAATCCTAAACCAGTAGAAGATTTGCCTAGCGACATAGAAGAATTGGCTGAGGAGTTGAAGAGCAATTTAAGTGTGGAGAGTATTTTGAAAAAAAATAAGTCTGGTGATATGTTCAGACCTCGTAGCGTTGATATGGCTATTC
>CAZMJW010000095.1:229-4329 GCA_964566915.1 uncultured Gammaproteobacteria bacterium | reverse complement strand
GTTTTCATGCCGCGAAAGGAAACCCCAGACTTTAGTCTGGGGAGGAGGTCATTATATGTCATTTTTAATTTTTAAGGTCTTTTTATATATATTGTACTATTACCAGTGTGTCTTTTAACAGCCTCTAAAACAAAATTTAAACTGTAGTTTCCAACACCATCATCTTCTGAAGCATTAACATCCCCAAAACGTCCATTACCTAAATATATATATACGTGTCCATCTCCACTTCCAGGTGGCCAACCAACCAAGTCACCTTCTTTAAGAGAAGATAGTTGCCCGTTGAATATTGTTTTGTTGGCAAAAATTGTTCCAGTCCAGTCAGGAACACCAGTTTTTCCAGCACAAGTTGATATATAGCTAGCAAAACTTGAACAATCTAGATATATTTTATTGTTTGGTGCGGCTGTAGTTCTTTTATCTTGATCATAAGTTATCTTAAATCTTGATTTTTCAATGAATCAGTGCCACAATTAATACCAGTTAAATCAGTAAACAAATTTAAACCTTCGCTATAATTAGAAGTGTTAATTGGAATACTTGAATCTCCAACAATACCATCACTTTTATAACCCACGGTAATTGGTTTAAGTTTTACTAATTCAGGATTAATTTGATAAAGAATTAAATAGGTTGAAAAAAGAATTAATAAACCCGTAATACTACTAACAATAATTTTTTTTGCCTTTCCAACTTTTCCGGCATCACCTCCTGATGTTAGCCATATAACACCACCACCCATAAGCATTAAAGCAGCTAAAATACCGGCTACGCTTAAGCCATATTTATAAATATAAGAAATATAATCTCCTATCCAAGAAACTGTGCAAGAAAAACCACCTTCTAAAGTATTTTGGCAAACAACATCACCAAATCTAATTCCTAAATCAATTTGTAGTTCAGGTGGATTAAACTTGGGTGTTTGAGCGGACATCATCTTATCGTAAGCTTCTTGTGCGGCTGTTGGATCAATGACTGTTCCTTGTTCAGTTACAATTATTTCATCTCCAGTATTTTTTGCGGTAACTACACAACAAATAAAATTAAGAAAATCCACCGCTTCTGAGTTAATTTGTATATTACTAGAGCTTTGACAAACACCCATATCAGTTGGACCTGTAGTATCGTTTTTTAAAGATTCAGGTTTAAAATCTTGGCAAGCCTCATTATCACTTTTTCCCTCTACTGGATCAGCAAAATAATAAGTTGATTGCGCAAGAGTTATTTTTGGTAAAAAAATAAGAGACAGAGCAATAAAAATATAAAAGAATGAAAAAGTTTTTTTTAAATTTCTCATAAGTTTGATTAATTCATTTTATATTTTTTTATATTAACATTAGCCATTTCTTGTATATCTTTTATATCTGAGTCCTTTAAATGTTTGAATCGTCCTTGTTTTAATAAATACTCTTCAACTGGTTTATTTGAAATAACAGATGATATTAATTTTCCATTTTCATATTCAAGTAATGGATAAAGCCCTGTTTGAACTGCTAATTTTCCAAACATAACTGCTTCGTCATAATTAATTTTCCAACCAGGAATACAAGGGGTAAGGATTTGAATATAACTTGGTCCCGGATTTTCTAAGGCCTTTTTAACTTTTCTAGTTATATCATCAGGAAAACCACTAGTGCTTTGAGCGGCATATTTTAAACCATGAGCATTAGCAATTTGAAGTAGGTCTTTTTTTCTTTGTGTTGAGCCAATAGACTCTTTTCCACTTGGACTTGTGGTTGTACTAGCGCCATATGGAGTAGCTCCAGAGGCTTGAATTCCGGTATTTGAATAAGCTTCTGTGTCAAAACAGATATATAATATGTTTTCACCTCTTTCCCACATTCCACTTATTTGACCAAAACCAATATCATAGGTACCGCCATCACCACCAAAAACAACTACTTTTGTTTTTTTATCACCTTTCTTGTTCAAAGCTGCTTTAATACCACTAGCCACACTTGAAGCATTACCAAAAACAGAGTGAATCCAGGGAAGACCCCAAGAACTTTGAGGGAAAGCGGTTGTAGTTACTTCAAGACAACCAGTAGCGTTAGCGACTATTGTATTTTTATCCATCGCTCTCATTACTGATTGTACAGCTGATAATTGACCACAACCAGCACAAGCATTGTGACCAGGGGATATAAACTTATTATTTTTATTCATATTTTAAATTGAAATATTATTTTAATTTACATTGAGAACCAAGTAGTACGTTGGCACACTGATAGTTATTTGGATTTAACTTAAAACCCGCTCCGCCATATGGATGATTATTTGAACACCATCTATTACACTCATAAACACTCACATTATTTTTACAAGAAACACTTGCACACACTCCGTATAAGCAATTATAATAACATTCGCAACAAACTAATTCAGAAACACAATCACCATTTAGGCATCGGCCATATTCTTCTGATAGTGTTAGCAATGGTTTGCATTTAGTATAGTCATTTTTATTTTTACAAAAGTTATCCGCTTCGTTATTTATTGTTTCACTTTTTGCACAGCATGTTTTTCTATTGTATGGCGAACTTGGGTCACAACTAACATCAAGATTTAGTTGATCATAACAAACACTGTAATCCATTTGGATTGACGGAGGGTTTGTGTTAGCACAAGTATCTCCTTCTCTAAGGCATAAAAATTTAATAACAGCGTCTTGTGGAAGACAATCTTTGTTATATATATATCCATCAGATCCACTACAAGCAGCATCTGAAATATCAGATATGGTTGATATTTCAATTGGTTTTAATTCAATTAAATTAGGGTTAATAGTGTTTAGGATTATGTAAGCCCCGAATAAAAGGAATACTCCGATAAGACTGCCAAATATATATTGTTTAGCCTTATTAATCTTTCCTGAATCACCGGCCGATGTAAGCCAAATAACACCAGCACCCATTATAATAACAGCAGCCAAAATACCAGCAACACTTAAACCGTATTGATAAATTGCTTTTATGTATTTAGATAATAAATCGCTAGTAATTATTCCGTCATCATTTGGAAGATTAGATAAATCAGTTTCTCCAGATATGCCAGTCCCAGGAAATTCAATTTGGGGAGTAAATTTTACTGATTCAAAATTATTTGTTCCACTAGTAGCAGAAAATACAATAAAAGGAACAGCAAAAAAAGCAATTAGAAAAAAACTGAGAATAAAATATTTATTAATTTTTTTTCTTTTTTTATTAGTCATATTAATTAGCCAAAGAAGGAAATATCTTTGGTATTTTTATTATTAATATCTTTAATAATATTTTTTATTATATTTTTGTTAACATCTCTTCCACCTAAGCCAACAATATAATTTTTAATATTTTTCTTTTCATTTTTTAGTGTCTCAACTATATCAAGATAGAGTGGACCACTTTGCCCAAAACTAATAGATTTTTCAATAACTGCAATATTTTTAGCATTTTTTAAAGCTTTTTGTATCTCTTTTTTTGGAAAAGGTCGATAAACTTTTATTTTTAAAAGAGAAACAGAGTTATCTTTTAAAATAGTATCTTCTATTGTTCCGTTAACAGAACCAAGAGCGACTAATACTGTTTTAGAATTTTTCTTACCAATATATTCAAATAAACCATTATTATTTTTAAATCCTAAAATTTTATTTAGTTTATTATTTTCTAATACTATTTCATTTAAACATTTGTTTAAATCATTATGTAATTTTTCTCTTGTTTCAAAATAGTATTCTGGTGGAAACAAGGCTCCAAAAGTAGCTGGTTTTTTAGGATCAAGATAATCTCCATCAACCAGTTTTCTTTTAGAAATAAACTTATTTACTTCGCTGGTAGTTGGTATGTGTACTGGTTCGTATGAATGAGTAAGGATGAAGCCATCAATATTTATCATGGCTGGTATGTTCATTTTTTCAGCTACCTTGAAGGCGATTAAATGTTGATTTACTGCTTCTTGAGTGTTTGAAGCAAAAAATTGAATAAAGCCAGCATCACGGATATTCATAACATCACTATGATCACACCAAATACTAATAGGGGCAGAAATAGCTCGATTGGCACAAGTGATAACTACCGGTAATCTCATACCGGAAATATTATGAATAACCTCAGACATTAAAA
>CAZMJW010000095.1:0-219 GCA_964566915.1 uncultured Gammaproteobacteria bacterium | reverse complement strand
CTTGTAGCACTATAAGCACGTGCACCAGTTGCACTTGCACCAAGAACAATAGAAGCGGCCGCAAATTCACTTTCTGCCCTTAAGTATTCATAATCAGCTTTTCCATCAGCTTTTATTTTAGCTAAGTCTTCAACTATATGAGTTTGAGGGGTAATAGGATAGGCAGAAATAACATCTGGTTTTATCTTTTTTACAGTAAGAGCTATTGCTCTTGATCCT
>CAZMJW010000094.1:0-4344 GCA_964566915.1 uncultured Gammaproteobacteria bacterium | reverse complement strand
TTTTTTTCTAATAATTGCATTAACTACTAAGTTTATTTAATATTTATATTCAATTTCTTTTAATTTTTTGGTTTCAAAGACAAAAGGCTACAATATTTGGTGATAATATTTTAACAATGGGATTATCTCCCAAAATAAGCTCTTATTTTATTTTGTCAATCAGATATGACAAATGAAGTTGACAATCTCTTCTTTTTCTTGAACCTCAAACCCATTTAAATTGTTTTTAACAATACTGTAAATCCCAAACCACTCTTCAGGATCATTTGGATTATGAATATTTGTGTCATTTTCCTCTTCTCCGTTTTTCCAATGTTCGTCATTAAACTCAAAATAAAAGATTCCAGAAAAAGAACTATTGTTATTATTTAAAAACTCCTTAATATCATTATATGATTTTAAGTACAAAGAAGAAACTGCTTTTTCACTATTATCTCCATAGGGTGGAACCCCATTTTTATAATTAACATTGTTGTTTGATGGTAAGCCAAGTTCAGATATTATAATTGGTTTATTTGTTTTATTATCTAAACTTTTTAAATAATTAACAAAACCAGAATTTATATCTTTAATACCATTTTCTTCTAATTCTTTAAAATAGTCATTTCTATCATAAAAAAATGATGGATAAAGATTTATTGATATTATGTCAAAAAAATCGGGAAATAATAACGGTTTTTCATCAATTAAATTATAAGCTGGAAAACTGTTGTGAGAGTATAAACTTCTATGAGAATATTTTTTTATTTCATAATCAATACTTTTATCAAGTAGTTTTGCTAAGGCTACTTCAGAAGCTGTCCTATTTACTATTTCAATATATTTTCCTTTAAAACTACTTGTATCTTTATGATAATTATTGGTGTACTGAATAAAGCCTGGGTTTATTTCATAACCTATAACAAAATATAACAATCTATTAATACTTGAAAAACTATGATTATAATCAATTACTTCTTTAATATGATTAAAAGCTTTTTCTTGATAATTATCACTTAATAGATCTCTATTATCACTTCCATCATATAAATTAATATCTATTATTTGTGTATAATATAAATCATTATTTTCAAGAGCAATAAAAAAGTTTTCTGGCATTTTTTGAGGAAAAACAGATATTGAATTAGCCCCCAGACCCTTTATTTTATTCAAATGATCAAAAAAACGTTCATCATTTACTATATTTTCACCACCGGTTTCACCAGGATAATAAGGAGAATAAACTAAACCTTTAACATTTAAAATTTTTCCATCACTTCTTACAATGTTACTATTTTCAATAAAAAAAGACTGCCTATAATTATTATTCTTTAATAAATAAAAAGTTAAAGCAATTAAAACTAAAAAAACTAATATTAAGATATATTTTAAATATTTCATACTATTTTAGTATATCAAAATACTTATTTAATAAATAGCTTATAATATACTATTCATCATCATTATTGTTATAATAATGAATTAATTCTTTTATATTTTTTATAAATATACTATAATCAAACTCTTTTGCTCTAAGCAGACAAGCCTTTCTATAATAATCGTATTTTATATTTAGATTTTTATTAATTTGAAATACTGCTTTCACTATTTTATCTTCATTAATATTATCAATTAGAATACCACAACCTTTTTGTATGCTTTCCCTGTAGCCACCTTCATTTGGAGCAATAACCGCTTTTCCTGATGCTAGAGCTTCAACAGCAGTCATACCAAAATCTTCATTCATAGATGTTGTTATAAAAGCACGACAATTATTATAAAGATTTTTTAAATCATTATTTTCCAACCAATGATAAATAGTAACATTTTCCGGTTTAATTTTTTCTAAATATTCTTTATATTTTTCAAACTGTGGTACACCTTTTTCATAACTACCAACAATAATTAATTTTTGATCTTTAAGCTTAGTAAATGCTTTTAATTGCAATTCTATTCTTTTGTGACTACTTAAACGATTAACTGATAAAAAATAACCGTCATCAACATTTCTTTGATTATTATTAATATCAGTTTGTATTGGTGGATAAATAACTTTTGCCTCTTTATTATAGTATTTTAAAATTCTTTTTTTAGTATTACTTGAATTTGATACCCAAATATTGACTGATTTTGAAAATTTTAAACTTAGCTTTCTATTAAATTTTACCCATGCTTCATAAGGAGATATTTTCCATTTTGCCAATAAACTTTTTTTAATATAATCTTTAAATTCCCAAAGTTCATTTAAAGGGCTGTGAACATACCACATATTTGGTGAATTTCTAAAAGCTCCAGACATGGCCCAATCACCGGCAATTATATAAAAGTCGTATCCTTTTTTTTTCAAAAAAGCGAATTTTAAAAAAGAAATCTGTTGTTTTAAGGGAGCAATTTTGGGTACCTTGCCGATACTATATATTCTTGATAAAACATCAGAAAAACCCATTTTAATAATTTTTTCTTTATTAATATTTGTAGTATAAAGATCAGCTTTTAATCCCCTAGCTAAACTAAGGGCAACAATTTCTGCCCCACCAATGTTGTCTAAATAATTGTGAAAAACAGCTATTTTCATTAATCTTTTTTCTTAATACTTAATACACTAAACATGAAAGCAGAAAAAAATGTTTCAATTCCCAAAACCAAAAGACTCAAAGCTAAAAGAAGATTTTCTACTTCATTAAAAGCAGCAAAATCACTACTTAACCATTTTATAAAAACTATTACAAAAATTAAAATTGATATCAGTATTAACAAAAAAGCAAAAGGTGCAACTGTCTCAATTCTTATTTTTTTGAATAATTTATCAAACAATTTATTATAATCACCTAAATGATTAATAGCATAAATCTTTGAAAAAGAGCCAAATATTAACAGTTGGTATCCCGATAAAAGAAGAGCGGTAAATAGAAAAAGTGGGTGATAATCAAAAGTTATATTGAAAATACTTGGATTAAAGAAGTAAAATATAATAAAACCAATAACTCCTAATAAAAATAGGCTTAATCCTGGTATAACAAATAAAAATAAAGGAGAATAAAGGAGAATAAAACGTAAATGACGCCACCCATCTCTAAAACTTTTTAATTTAGATTCCCCTAAACGGGGAAAATATGAAATAGCTTGCTCTTCTATTTTTAAATTTAAACGTGATGCTTTTATTATCATTTCTGAAGCAAATTCCATGCCACTGCATCTTAAATCAAGGTTATTAAGTATTTCTTTTGAAAAAGCTCTAGCACCACAATGAATATCTTTAATTTTAACTTTAAAAAATATTCTTACCAATAAAGATAAAATTGGATTACCAATAAAACGATGTGAAAATGACATTGACTCTTTATGCATCTTTTTGGAAAATCTGTTCCCTACTACTAAATCTGCGCCTTTTTCTAATTTTTCTTTAAAAGAAATTAGTTCAGAAAAACTATAAGTATTATCAGAGTCAGCTATATAAATATATTTCCCTCTAGCTTTTTTAAAACCAGCTAAATAGGCAGATCCATAACCTTTTTTACTTTCTGAAACAATTACTATTTCCGAATTATTTTTTTGAAAACTTTTAATAATATCTAAACTTTTATCAATAGAACCATTATCAACTACGATAATTTCAAAATCACCAAGTTTTTCTCTTAAATCTAGTATTTTGTTTAAGCACAGACCAATAGCTTTTTCTTCATTTAAACATGGGAGTATAATGCTATTTTCTATTTTGTTTTTAGTTTGATATGTATTCATATAAGATAAAACCATCACTACCTTCCTCAACTAATTTAAATTGTGGACAAGAAAGATAAGGCAAATATGCATAATCTAAATCATATTCCTTAGCCATTCTATTCATTTCCTCACAATTTAAATAAATAAATTCTTCATAGTAATATACACTATTACTAATAATTGATTTTTTACTATGAAGAGGATAATTTAGAGTAGCGGCTCCAATTGCTAAGGATTTAAAAGGATGAGATATAAATCTTTTATGTTTAAATTTAGAAAATATTTCTAAATCTTTTTCTTTTAAAAATTCTGTAGCTGGTGCATTAGGTGTGTATGTTTTATCTTCAGTTATTAATAAAAGGTTTTTCCATTTATCTCTGTCTCCATAAGACGGTAAAGAAATAATTGCAAACAAATATGAAAATATTATAATTATTAATATAACTGGTTTAGATGTGTAACTTGTGTTCTTTTTTAGATAATTGTAGACCTTACTTAAAACGAGAATAAACATTAAAATTAAAAAATATGAACCAATTACACATACTTTAGCGATATCTAAAATAATAAAATGCTGATAATGTAAAGAAGAAAAAATCCATAAAAAAGCAATAATAAATATATTCAATAATATTATTGAAT
>CAZMJW010000093.1:1555-4346 GCA_964566915.1 uncultured Gammaproteobacteria bacterium | reverse complement strand
CTGATAATCAGGACACAAAAGGAATGGTAATTAGATAATAATTAATAATATGGAGAATAATAAAAAAATTAAAATACTTTATTTAGCTTTAGCTGTTTTGTTTATCCTTCTTTTGGTAGCGGTGTTTATGCTTGGCAAGAACAGTGGACAAGAAAAAGAAAGAGAAATTGAGAAACCAGTAGATTTAGTTGAAGAAGAGACGGAAATTATTGCTGGTGATGAAGACGGGCTTGATTTAAGTGATGAAGAATTAGCAAAAATAGAGTTAATCGAAAGTTCAAGAATAGAAGTTGAGGGTGCTGACCTTATAACTCCTGATAATAAAGTGATAAATGTAGAGGGTGATAGTATTAGAACCGATATTTCTCCAACTGAATCTGGAGCTCCTACTCAAACCAAACCAATTATAAGAGAAGAATTGCCGGAAAGTGTAATTGATGTAGAAGCATCTTTAGGACAATTTAATCCCAATTCTTTTACCGTAGAAGCTGGGTCAGCTATTACTCTCTCTCTTACATCTATTGATGCCTATGGTCACAGTCTTGTTTTTAGAGATCCACTTCTTCAAGCAATTGGAATTAGTGTTAAAGATGGAGAAACAAGAGCAATGACTTTTAATGTACCAGAAATTCCTGGTGAATATGAATTCTATTGTAATGTCGGTGGTGATAAAGTGGGACATGTAGTTAGAGGAGAGATTGGAAAGATGATTGTTAGATAATATGGTAGAAAAAAAGCAATCTAAAAAGAAAATTAAAATAAGAAGACAAATTAATTTAGTCTTCTTTTTTGCTTTAGCTATTATTTTAAGTACTATATTTTTTATTTTAGTTTTAAAACCAATATTTCTTGATATTTTTTTTAATCAAAATATAGCTAAGCAATCTAGTTTAGAACAAATTATTAAAAGACAATTCAATACTGAGTCATATAAACAAGAATATTTCGCTTCTTTTTATGATAATTTTTATAATTTAAGCGGGGTAGAAAGATATAGTAATTTATATTATGATTCAACTTTTTCTTCATTTAGTTCTGTGCCTTTTTATGAATTAAATAAATATAAAGTAGATATTAAAGATTTTAATGCTGTCAGTAATGATGATTATGAAAAGATATGTATTGAAAATAAATGTTTAGAAAGAAAAGGAAAAAAGCTTTATTTAAATGGTAATTTGATATATTTGCCTGAATTTAATGGAAGCATAGAATTTATTTCTATTGATAGGCTCGATGATATTTTTTATGTTAGTTTTACTATATTAAAAGACAATAAATATCAAGTTATATTTTATACTTACGATAAATACTTTAAAGAAGTTTTAAAAGATTTAAAGATAAGCTCTGATATTGTTGCTCCGGTGGGAATTGGGGGAACTAGTGATGATTTTTTAATCTTTTATGGTTCATCTCTAGGACCTTTATATAGGGTTAAAAATAATGAGTATTTTGATAGTAGTAATATATTGAGTCGTAGAATTTCTAATTCATATTTCAGGCCAGAGATATTTAGAGTTGAAAATATTGATGGACAATCGGATTTTTATATTTATAGCTCTTTTGGAAATGGACCAATGTTATTAAAGATGTGGGATAATATAGGTCAAGATAATTCAATTAGCGGAGTAATTGATTTATGTAAATTACTAAACTTAAAAGTATCTGAAATTCATATCGTAGATACAAAAAGGGAGGATGATTATAATAAAATTGTTATAAAAGTTGATAATGATATATTTTATTCATTTATTGATAAAGGATTTAAAGATGGTATAGAAGGAGAGATTATTAGTAGTCAGGTTAAAAATAAAGATGTTTTTAAATTTAATATTTCCAGTATTGAAAAACTTGATATAGAATTTGATAAAGATTCTTTAGGCAGTATTCTTAATTTAAGTATAAAAGAAATAACCGATACAGTTGAGGAAGGGAAAAGTTTTAAAAATATATCGTATAGTGATGACCTAGAATCAATGATTTGGACTAAAATTGATATTGAAAATCCTCTTGAAGCGTTTTCAGGAAACGATATAGAAAATATAAGATTAAAACTAGTTTTTCCAGAATATAGTAATAGTTTTTCCTCCCCATTTTTAAATAGTTGGACTTTTAATTATTATTATACTAAATAGTTGATTATATATTGTTATATGTTTTATAAAATGATATAATTTAAGGGTAATAACAAAAATATGAATAAGAAAAAAAGAGTTATAATTTTAACTGTCATAGTTATTTTTTTGGCATTAATTTTTTTGTCTTTATTGTTTATTAAACTAAAACCTGGATTATTAACAGGACCTGGTAATAATCAGGTAGGGGATAGATATACTAAAGCCAATCTTGATAATATTGTTACTCCAGAAATTGATGGTCCAATGATTCCAGTCAGAGTAATTGATTCAAGTAAGAGCGAAATAGAAAAGAGTGAAACAAAAATAATTGAAGAAAGGGAGGCAGAATTACTTGGAGATTCCGCTCTTCAACAAGAGCAAATAATAGTTGTTACTGAAAGTGGTTTTAGTCCCAAACAAATTAACGTAATTCATAATACTAAAGTACCTTTAATTTTAAGAGCCTTGGATGATAAGAGTCATCAGATTAATTTAGAACTTGAAGAAAACATTGTAAAATTGGATTTTTCTAAATCAGGAGGTGACTTAAATTATTTGTTTATGGGTCCAGAACCGGGAACTTATGATTTTTACATTGACAATGAAGAAAACAAAGGAGTAATGGTGTCGGTAGAAAAATAATATTATATATTTATCATATTTTTATGGACTTATCT
>CAZMJW010000093.1:0-1545 GCA_964566915.1 uncultured Gammaproteobacteria bacterium | reverse complement strand
CAAAAAAATATTTAAAGCCTTGTCTTTTAGTCTTTTTTTTGTTCTAATTTTTATTGCCTTTTTTTCATGGTCGGTGAAAGATAGCAAATCCCAGGTAACATCATGTGACTTTAACAATATTGGTGCTGATAACATGATTAATATTACTAGTAGTTGTCAGATCACCAAAGATACTTTAAATTACGCTTTTTCTGGTCCAAGTATTTTAGCTCCGATAATTGTAAAAACCGGAGCCATTTTAACAATTGGATCTCAAGCTTCTTTAGTTTTATCTCCTAGTCAACAATTATATGTTGATGGTGGTCAAATTATTATTGATAAAAATAGTGATGGTAGTAGTGGGGCAGCTGGAGTTGGTGCTCTTCTTCGAGGATCTCTATATTTAGAAGATAATGATAATGATGGTTATCCTGATAGTGATATTTTTGTCTATGACACTGGTACAAGTAATACTATTACCAGTGGTGAAACTACTTATATAAAATCAGATCCAGCAAATTTTAATATTACCCCTGAAGAGGGAATTATTGTTGACTGTGATCCAAACGATCCCAATGTTTTTGAGTCAATAGACTGTGTTTTATCAGAACCTTCTTATGGCCAATGGCAAAATGTTGGTTATTGCGGTGAATACGTATCAAGAGTTCAAAGAAGACAAAGAACTTGGACTAAAACAGTAATAACTGAACCAGCTTGCGACGGAGCTGCTTGTGGTACCTTAACTGGTATTGAAGTTGATGATTCAATGGCTTGTGGTGTTTGTAATCCAGGTGATGTTACTACTTGTGGCGAAGGAGTTTGTACAAATTCAGTTACCTGTAATTCCCAAAGTGAATACCCTACTTGTGTAGAAAATAGTGCAATTTATTGGTATGACAATGATGATGGTGATGCCTATGGTGATCCAAATCAAAGATCAGCATCAATGTCCTGTACTCAACCAGCTGGATATATTGACAATAACGATGATTGTGATGATAGTAATTCAAGTATAACAACCAGTGGTAGTCGCTACAGATATTCTACTTCTTCTGTTTCATGTAATGAAAGTTGTACCAGCTACAGACAAACACAAACCTGTTCATATGGAGTTTGGAATGGTTCATATACTTATTCAGACTGTAGTGTAAATAATTGTTCAAGTGGTCAATACTGTAATGGAGGAACTTGCACAACTTGTACCGCCGGATATTATTGTATTGGAGACAACACCAGAAAAGCATGTGGTTCTGTTAGTAAATATAGCCCATCAGGAAGATCTTCTTGTTTGAATGTTTCAACTGGATATTATACAACTGGTGGAACGACCACTACCAGAACTGGTCAAAGTATTTGTCCAGCCGGTTCATATTGTGTAGGAGGAATCAGAGATTTTTGTAGCGCAGGAACATATACTAGTACAACTGGAAATACCGGTTGTACAAGTTGTCCAGCTGGTACTTGTTCAGGAGTAGGGGCAACTTCTTGTTATAGTGATACTAGATATTACAGAGATGCTGATGGAGATGGTTATGGTAATCCAAGTAATTATACAGATTCTTGTTC
>CAZMJW010000092.1:1884-4385 GCA_964566915.1 uncultured Gammaproteobacteria bacterium | reverse complement strand
ATTATTATTATGAGTATTTGAATAAATTTTTTACTGCTTTTGGTTTAGAGGTTGTTTATGGGGATGAGCGATGTACTTTTTTACTTAAAAAGCCAGAAAATTGGCAACAAAAAGATATTCAATTTATTTACGATGAATCTTTAAAAAATTATTTTGAAAGAATAAAAAGATATCTATTAGAAACTGATAATAATTACAAAAAACAAAAATATCTTAATTTTTATTATTGGAGAAATATATTTTCTGGTATTTTGAGTAAAATTGGTTTAAAAGAAATAGTAAAAAGAGTTTTTAAATTCTAATTATTGTTTAATATTTGAGAAAATATTTCTAACTCCTGTGTATAATTAATTGTTGATAAATTTTTATAATGTTATAATGTAAAAACTAAAGATTTAATTAAAATATATGAATAAACCAAAAATTATAGCTGAAATAGGGTGTAATCATAAAGGGGACATGAATATTGCTAGAGAGCTAATTGCCACAGCTGCTTTATTTTGTAAAGTTGATATAATAAAATTTCAGAAGAGAAATAATAAAGAATTACTATCAGAAGAGGAATATAATTCTCCACATCCAAATCCAGATAATTCTTATGGAAAAACCTACGGAGAACATAGGGAGTTTTTAGAATTTTCTCTTGAACAACACAAACAACTAAAAGTATGGTGTGAAGAATACGGGGTAGTATATTCAACTTCTGTTTGGGATATAACTTCTGCGAAAGAGATTACTTCTCTTAATCCAGAATTAATAAAAATTCCTTCTGCCTGTAACTTAAATAGAGGAATGTTGGAGTATCTGTGTGATAATTATAAAGGAGAAATACATCTTTCTTTCGGTATGACAACACACGAAGAAGAGGAGGAGATTGTTTCTTTTTTTGAATCAAAGGGAAGAAATAAAGACTTAGTTATTTACAGTTGCACGTCTGGATATCCAGTCCCTTTTGAAGATATTAGTTTATTAGAAATTACTAGAATAAAAAATGCATTTGGAGATAGAGTTAAGGGTATTGGTTTCTCTGGCCATCATTTAGGGATAGCAGTTGATTCTGCGGCCGTGGCTCTTGGCGCAGAGTGGATAGAAAGGCATTATACGTTAGATAGGACATGGAAGGGGACTGATCATGCAGCATCATTGGAACCAGATGGGCTTAGAAAATTAACTAGGGATTGCCAAGCAGTTTTTAAAGCCCTAACATATAAAAAAAATGAGATATTAGATATAGAGTTAGTACAAAGAAATAAATTAAAAAAGAATCAAATAAAATGGGAAAAATAATCGCTTTTGTTCCTGTTAGAGGGGGCAGTAAATCAATACCATTAAAGAATATAAAAGATTTTTGTGGTAAACCATTGGTTTATTGGGTTTTATGTAGTTTGCAGAGCTCTTTAGTAGATAAAATTATTGTTTCTACCGATTCTATGCAAATAGAATCTATGGTTAAAAAATTTGGTTTTAAAAAAGTAGAAATATATAAGCGATCAGCAAAGAATGCTGTTGATACTGCGACTACTGAAAGCGCCATGCTTGAATATTTATCTTATGATAGCAAATTAAAGAATGATGATATCTTTATTTTAGCTCAAGCAACATCGCCCTTAACAACTGTTGACGATTTTAATAATGCTTTAAAACTTTATTTAAATAAAAAATTTGATTCAATGCTGACTTGTGTTCGTAATAAAAGATTTTTTTGGAGTTTAGATGGGAAATCAAAAAATTATAATTATAAAAAAAGACCAAGGCGTCAAGATTTTGAAGGAGAATTAATGGAAAATGGCGCTTTTTACATAAATAGGGTTAAAAATATTTTAGAATCAAAAAATAGATTGTCTGGAAAAATTGGTATTTATGAAATGCCGGAGTACTCATCAATAGAGATTGACGAAGAAGATGATTGGATGATTGCAGAAAAATTAATGTCAAAATATGTTTTAAAGGATAAAAAACAAAAAATAAAGCTTGTTGCTATGGACGTTGATGGCGTTCTTACTGATTCAGGAATGTATTATTCTGAAAACGGGATAGAATCAAAGAAATTTTCTACTTATGATGGAAAGGCAGTTGAATTACTTCGCAATAAAAAAATTAAAACAGCTATAATAACTTCAGAAAATACAAAAATTGTAAAAAACAGAGCTAAAAAACTGGGAGTTAATTATGTAGCACAGGGGGTAAATAATAAAATTTTAGAATTACAAAAAATAAAAGATATTGAGAATATAAAATGGAACGAGATTGCTTATATAGGAGATGATATTAATGATTTAGATATTTTAAATAAGGTTGGTTGTAAAGCTTGTCCAAGAAATGCGATGCAATGTGTTAAAAGTATTTCAGGTATGAAGGTGTTGAAATCTAAAGGAGGAGAAGGAGCGCTTCGTGAATTTGTTGAAATTATATTGGATAATGAAATTTAGTATGGATAAAAGAAAAATAAAAAAAATCACTGAAAAATATTTTCCTCCATTTCTTCTTGATTTTTTTATTAC
>CAZMJW010000092.1:0-1784 GCA_964566915.1 uncultured Gammaproteobacteria bacterium | reverse complement strand
AAAATTTTTTTAGGGCATACAACTAAAAAAATAGTAGATAAATTTTCTCTTTTTCCCAATAGAGAAGTTTTTTATATTTATCTTACTAAAGTTAAGCCAAATAAATTGTTTTCTATTGATTTAACCGGGCCAATTATGGGTCCACAAACTGGGCCGTTAATGATTTTGCCAGTTTTATTGTACATGGGTTATAAAGAAATATTTTTAGTTGGCTGCGACCACACAGTTTTAAGAGATTATAAAAAGGCTATTAATAATTTTTATAATAACCAAAGTGATATAAGAGTTAATGCAACTGATGAAAATTCTTGGCACGGTATAATAGATTCTCACAAATACAGCATGAATGTTTTTGTGCAATATGAAATGTATAAAAAAATCGCTGAGTCAAAAAATATAAAAATTATCAATTTATCAGATGATAGTTGGGTAGATTTTTTTGAAAAAAGAGATTTTAATAATTCTTTTGGAAAAATATAAATAAATTTAAAATAGTTTTTTATTAAAAAAAATTAAACAAAGTAAAATTGTTTTCTTTTTTTACAAAAAACCTTTTAGTAATATTTGTGGCCTAGGTTGCAGTACTCTTATTGGATTCTATTGTGTCGTAAAATTTTTATTCTCTAGTAAATATTTAATAATATGAAAAAAATAAATTTTGACTTGTTAATAATATTTGTTTTATTGAAGTTAAGAATTTTATTAAAATTTAAAAAAATCAAATTATTTTTGGCGGATATTTATTTTACCGATTTGAAAGCCTTGTTATATGAAATTTATTATATTTTTAAAAATGAGATTTATTATTTTAAAACAGAAGAATCTGCACCATTTATTATAGACGGAGGTGCTCATATTGGGACATCTATAATTTATTTTAAAAAGTTATATCCAAAATCTGAAATTATAGCCTTTGAGCCGGATGAACACATTTTTTCATTGCTTAATAAAAATTTACAAATTAATAATTTAAATGATGTTGTTGTAATAAAGTCTGGGTTATTTGAAAGAGATGATTTGTTAAAATTTAATTCAGACGATTCTGATGGTGGGCAAATAGATAAAAGAGGTGGCGATGTTATAAAGGTTGAAAGGTTAAGTAAATATATAAATAAAACCGTCGATTTTCTAAAATTGAATATTGAAGGATCAGAGCTTTCTGTCTTTAGGGATTTATATGATTCTGGAAAATTAACTTTTGTGAAGGAGATTGTTTTTGAATGGCATTCTTTTCGGGGGCAAAAGCAGACTCTTTCAGAAATTCTAAAAATCTTAGAAGCATGTAATTTTAAATACTATATAGGAAATTTCCCCGGAGCGCCAAAGGGCAGATATAATATTAATGATAATACTCAGTTTTTTTTGTTAATTTATGCTAAAAAGTTATCTAATTAATATCGTTACAATATTTACCAATATGGATGTTTTTTTAAAAAAATTAATCAAACAAAATCAATCAATTTTTAATGTTGTGCAAAAAATAAGGTTTTTGTTTAATAAGATTCTTAGACCAAAGGCTATTTATTATTTATTAAATTCAAAAACCCCTCTCAGTAATTTTTACGGCTTAGATCGTGGGACTCCTATTGACCGTTATTATATTGAAAATTTTTTATCTTCTAATAAAGATTTAATAAGAGGAGATTGTTTGGAACTTTTAAATAATAATTATACTAAAAAATTTGGAGAAGAAAGAGTTAATAGAAGTGATGTTTTAGATATAGACCAAAATAATCATCAGGCAACCATACATAGTGATTTAAGAAATTTGGATAGCATTTCAG
>CAZMJW010000091.1:0-4399 GCA_964566915.1 uncultured Gammaproteobacteria bacterium | reverse complement strand
AAAGGGATAATGAAATTGAGCAAAAGGCATAGAGCCTGACTCAAACCAACAATCTAAAACATCAGGAATTCTTTTCATGTCAGCCTGACATTTATCACATTTAATAGTAATATGATCTATTTTATCTTTATGGATATCAGTTATTTTTTCACCACTTAATTCTTCTAACTCTTTAACACTAGATATAACTTTTTGATTACCACATTGGCATTGCCAAATTGGAATACAAGACGCCCAAAATCTTTGTCGAGAAATTGACCAATCACGAGCTCCTTCTAACCAATTTCCAAAACGACCACTTTTTAAATATTTTGGTGACCAATTTATTTCTTTAGCACTGTCAAGAAGTTCGTCTTTAATTTTATTAACTGCTACAAACCATGAAGAAGTAGCATAATTAATTAATGGTGTGTCACAACGCCAACAGTGAGGATAGCTATGTTCATATTTTTCTTTAGAAAAAAGAGTATTATGATGAGCTAAATATTTAATAATTTCTATGTCGGTCGACATGTGATCGTTAACTGGTTTAACATTTAATCCAGGAAAATCTTTTATCTCATCTTTAAATTCACCATTAAGCATTACATGTTGAATAAATGGTAAAGATTTTTCTTTTCCTAAATTCATATCATCTTCTCCAAAAGCTGGAGCAATATGCACTATACCAGTTCCTTCTTCAGTAGTTACAAAATTACCTTCATATATTTTCCATCCATTCTCTTTATTCTCTAATTCATTATTATTTAAATAATAATCAAAAGGAGGAATATATTCTAAATTTAGAAGATAAAAACCATCAAAGTAAGTAATAATATTATATTCTTTATCTTTAAATACTTTTTCTACTAATTTTTCTGCTAAAATATATTGTTCATTTTCTGACTCAATTAATACATAATTTATATCGCCAGAAACCGCTAAGGCTACATTACCAATTAAAGTCCAAGGGGTGGTAGTCCAAGCAAGAGCATATACATTATCTTTTATTTCAAAATCATTTATTTTTTGACCAGCTTTAATTTTAAATTTAGCAATAGCTGATAAATCTTTAATATCTTTATAACCTTCGCTTACCTCTGATTGAGACAAAGTCGTTTCACATCGTGGACACACATGCATTGATCGATAGTCTTGATAAATCAAATCATTATCCCATAGTTTTTTAAAAGCCCACCAAATGCTTTCCATAAAATTAAGGTCCATAGTTCGATACGCGTTTTCCATGTCAACAAAACGACCCAAACTTCTAATAGTTTTTTTCCATTCTTCAATATATGTATCAACTTTTTCTCTGCATAAATTGTTAAATTTATCAATTCCAATATTTTCAATTTCTTTTTTACTCTTAGTTCCAAGTTCTTTTTCAACTATATTTTCAATTGGTAGTCCATGACAATCCCAACCCCATTTTCTTTCAACTCTATATCCGCGCATAGTTTGAAAACGAGGTATAACATCTTTCATAATACTACCAACTAAATGTCCATAGTGTGGTGTTCCGGTAGCAAAAGGAGGTCCATCTAAAAAAACATAAGAACCGTTAATTGCTTCCCTATTAACACTTTTTTTAAATATTTCTGCTTCTTGCCAAAAATTATTTACGATTTTTTCTAATTCAGAAATACTTAAATTTTTATTTTCATCTTTCATAATAATTTACATTATTTAATATTATAATAATCTTTGTACCAAGAAATAAAATTTAGAGCTGAATCTTCAAAACTAATTTTAGCTTCCCAGTTTAAATCTTTCTTTGTCTTTCTAATATCCGCCTCAGTTATAGACATATCTCCAGATAATGAATCGGTATATTTTCTAGAAACCTTTTTATTTAAAATTTTTTCATATACTGAGATAAATTGCTCAATATCATGTGTATCACTATTTCCAACATTATATATGTTATACCCCTGACAATTATCCATTGAACTTATAAAAGCGAGAACAACATCTTTAACATCAGTAAAAGCTCTCTTTATTCTTCCATTATTGAAAATATTAATAGTCTCGCCGTTTAAGATCGATTTAGTAAATAAGGTGGGTATCATATCTGGTCTTCCATATGGACCAATTACTGAAAATAATCTTAAAACAGAAATATTAATATCATATAAATGATGATAAGTATATGCTAAAATTTCGTCTGACTTTTTAGTTGCTGCATAAAGAGATATGGGATTATCAGTTTTATCCTCAGGACTAAAAGGAATTTTAGTATTTTTACCATATACAGTACTTGATGATGCTAGAACTAAATTTAAAATATTATATTTTCTAATTGATTCAAGAATATTAATAAAAACATTAATATTATTTTTAATATATAACTGGGGATTTTCTTTACTATATTGAACACCAGTTTGAGCAGCTAAGTGATATACAGAATTAAATTTATAATTTTTAAATATATTTTCTACAAATTTTTGATTACTTAAATCTCCTCTAATTAATTTAAAATTATTATAAGTCTCTAATATTCTATTTCTATCTTCTTTAATTTTTACATCATAATAATCATTAAAATTATCTACACCAATAACAAAAAAACCATTATCTAATAATTCTTTAGTTAAATGAAAACCAATAAAGCCAGCACTACCAGTTACAAGGATTTTTTCTAAATTATCATTCATGTTATTTTAATAAAGATTATTTATAGTTAAAATTTTTAAATTTACGCTATTATATTTATAAATGAAATGCTCTATTTTAGCATTCAATGCATAAATAGTTAAAACTAATTATACATATTAACTAACATTTTGTTAATAAGAATTTAAATCAACTTTCTCATTATTAAATACACGCGCTCATGACTTGGCATAAAAGTCATGGTTATTTGATAATCATTCTCACTCCATTTTATCATCATATTTTCTGGATCAGAACCATAATCATTCTTATCAGATAATAAAGTAATATAATGATTATACAAATCAAAATAAGGATTATCTTTATCTAACTCTTCCGTATAATTTTCTTTTAAATTAAAATATTTAGCATATTCTATTTCACCACCATTTTGATTTAAAAGACCATAACTATTTTCCTTTTCACTTAAATATTCAGAAATTTGAATTAACTCATCGGGGTAATTATTAAAGTATGGATTATCATATGAAAAATTTGGTAAAAAAACCTGTAAATATGCTGTTCCGCTTCCATAATGAGAGGCTGAAACTCGATAATTTGAAATTATTCCATAAACCTGACTTTCACTGCTATAATCATCGCTAATTTCTGTCATTAGATTCGTATAAAAATCAATAAAGTCTTTTTGATTAACACTTGTATCAAAAACTACGTTATAGTAATTAACACCTTCTTCATTAGTTTTTAAATAACCAAAGAATGATTTATCGTCATAATTTACAAAATATTTCATTGATTGGATTCTTGTTAAACCAAGTAAAGGAATTTCATCTGCTGGAAAAGCATCTAAGATATAATCTGAACTAATTTCCTGTCCATTATTTATATTAACGTTTTCACGATTGCAAGATAGTTTTAGGAGTAAAAGAATTAAAACAATAATTATTAAAGCAATAATTATTTTATTAACCTTTCTTCCTTTTTGAGAATTAAAATAATTCATATTTTTATATTAATATTGTAACTTTTCATTTAACAAGCTAACAAATGATTCGGATTTTTTTAAATTATTTAATAAATTAGGATTTATTTGATTATTAATATTTTTCATTTTTTCTATTTGATATTGCAAAGAATAAACAACATCATTTAAAACCTTCTTTTCAATTTGACTTAAATCCGGTTTTGAAACATTTTCTAAAAGTTCACTTAGTTCACTTTTAGCTACTGAAATATAAAAATTTGGTATATTTTTTTGTTTAGCTATTTTAATATTTTTATTACCATCAAGTTCTAAACCATATTTAGCCCAAGCACCACCTTTTTCAAATTTTTTCATTATTTTATCTTCCTTTTTTGATGATCCGTCTTGACCATATCCAGCCACAACCTCATCAAAACCACAAACTAAACTACCAGTTTCTGTGTCAAGTAGTACATTATCTATCCCATTTTCATAATCATCATAAGAAGACGATCTAAGTGAAAGAAATCTAGATCCCAATACTTTAGCAAGAGATAGGGTGATTGCTTTTTCAGCTAAAGAACTGTCAGAATTTTCTTGTTTTTCTCTATACTCCTTTAAACTTTGACCCTTTTCATTAGCCCAGACTCCTTCTTTAATTTCAATATAAGCTAAATCATCTTTATTATTAACTTTTACTCTTCCATCAATATCAGCAATTTCACCATATTTTTCATTAACACCTTCTACCATTTCTTTCATTTTCATATTAATTTTTTCAGCATAAAACTCCGGTTTTTTCTTCCTTTCTTTTCTTTCTAAATTTTCTAAAGGTATTTT
>CAZMJW010000090.1:4117-4431 GCA_964566915.1 uncultured Gammaproteobacteria bacterium | reverse complement strand
GTTTTTATTCATATTGTTTTTTTTAAATTAATAAAAGCGCTTTCATCTATTATACGGAGGCGAAGAGCTTTTTATTTCATTTTATTACACTCTAAAAAGAGAGCGGCAATGCACAAGTCGAATTATCCGAATTAGTATCAGAGCAAGAATTATCAGAACATGAATTATTAGAACAAGAGTTATTAGAACAAGAAGAGCAAGATGCCCCTTTTGTGCCCTGACAATGGGCACAACCACATTCCCAAGGGCGAAATTCTAAAACTTTAAAAATATTTTCCTCTTCCCCGCTTATTTCACCAATCATCTTTATTCTT
>CAZMJW010000090.1:0-4107 GCA_964566915.1 uncultured Gammaproteobacteria bacterium | reverse complement strand
TCTTTTATTATTATCGATTAAATTTTCGCCTATTACATTATTTTCAGAAATATCAAGTAACCATCTTTTACCAGAAAAATCTTCTAAATAAATTAGCTGATTATCCTGCTCAAGATTTTCAATTTTTAAAACACCTGACAAAAGTCCTTTGTCCGGATTCTCCCAGGCTGAACGTAGATAACTCGTTTGACGATATAATCTACTCCCAGCTAGCCAAGCCTCACATCTCCTCCCTATACCACTAAAATAAAATATGGCAGTAAAAATGATAATTAATAAAAAAGAAGCGGAGAGAAGATAAATTAAAGAATAATTATAACTACCATCGGCTTTTTTAAGGCGGAAAAAGGCAAAAAATAAAAACAGTAAAACTGCTATCAACCAAAAATAAGGAAAAGCTTGTAAAAAGAATGTCGACTCGTTAGCTCCAAAAAAACGATAAATATCAAAATCGCCATGACGAATAATTAGCAGTAAAACCGAAAGAGATAAACCAGAAAGAATAATAAACATAAAAGCTAAAAGCCAGGCAATAATTTTTTTAGCCACAAAAAAAGCCTTGCCTATTGGCTTTATCTTTTTATCTTTTATTTCTTTAATTATTTTAGATTCAAGGTTATCCAGCATATTGTTCGTATTTATCTTTAAATTGTTTTTTGGCGCGATTTAAAAACGTGCAAACACTGCCTAAGGGTTTTTCTAAAATATCAGAAATTTCTTTATAATCTTTATGTTCAAAAAATCTTAAAACTAAAACTTCACGGTAAGCATCTTTTAACTCTCTTAAAACAGCAACTGCTTTATCTTTTTCGATTTTTTTATCCATTTCTTCTGACAAAGAAAAATCATCTGGTATTTCTATTTCGGGAAGTAGTGGTAAATGGCTTCTTTTTTGACGACGCAGTTCATCAATCGCCTCATTATGAACTATGCGATAAGCCCAAGAAGAAAACTTTAAACGACTATCAAATCCGTTTAAATGATAATAAATTTTAATAAAAGCGGCTTGGATAATATCTTCTATCTCGTCATTATGAAAGCCGGCAAAACGTTTTAGATAATAAAAAAACTTCTCCTTATATCGGGAGACTATAAAACTAAAATATTTTTCATCGCTAAGAGTTAGGGCAAGTAATTTCTCATCGCTTAACTCCGCACTTTCTTCAGCCATAAGCAAAAATTCTAAGCTTTCTTATTATACGACCAAGGCTCTATTTTTATTTCAAAAGATTAGAAATATCCTGAATAATTCCATAGCTTAGTGCCAAGGCCGAGGAAATAAAGATAACAATATAATTCCATTTAGACAAACTAGTCTGCAGTCCTTTTAAAATATAAACCAGAGAGGCTTTTTCTTCTTTATTTAAAGGGGTGTCGTTTTCTATTTTGTCGGCTAGCTCCATGTTAGTAATTAAGCGATCACGTTTATCTTCTACCTTAAAACGGTGCGAAAAGTACCAGATAAAGCCAATAGTACCGATATACCAGGATATCTGTACTAATACAGGGCTATAAAAGTTAAAAACGATAATGATTCGGTAAGAAATAGTCGCTATAATTCCAACTATAAACATTAAGCGACGATATCTTTTTCGGCTTAAAATAGGCATATAAAAAATTATTAAATATTAATTTAGGTAATTATAACATCTTTTTAAATTATAAAAAACACCTCATTAATGAGATGTTTTTAAAATGTTATTTAGCAATTTATTGTGCAAATATTTCATAAATTTAACGTCTTATATTAATTTGCATGCTAGCACTACAACTCTGTATTGCCAAACAACCACTGCCGGGGCCACATCCCATTTGATGACAAATTAGAGACGAATCACAAAGATCAAAACCTAAACCATAACAATAATCATCATATTTTTCCGAATTACCAGTATAAATAATTAACTCATTTAAATACGGAAGTGAAAAAATGGCAAATAAAAAAACAAAATAAAAGAAAAAAGGTTTAAATATTTTTAAAAACCCAATATTATAAATTAACCAAAAAACAAAAGAAAATAAAATAAAACTCAAAAAGGCACTAGTTAATAAAATTACTATAAAATGACTATTAAAATAAAGAGTGCTTTTTTCAAGGTAATTAAATAAAAATATTGTCAAAATTTTATAAAAAATTGATATTAAAAAAAATTTTCCATATGATTTCATATTTAAATTGCTTCTTTTAAAAATCTTTTTTAGCACCAAGGCGTCGACGAAAGAAAGCAAGAGAAGTAATGCTACCAAAATGGGATTATAATAAAAATCATAAAAATTCATATTTTTGTAATTATTAAAAAATTGACATAATATTATTATTTTTGACTAAAAGCATTTAGAACGTTGTTTATAAATTTACTACTGAAAAAAAGTTTTAGTCTTTCTTCGTAAAAACTTTCATCTAATCTATAGATATTTTGGCAAGTATTTTCTACGCAAATAGGATCAATTTTAGGACAATTAGGGGTGCTAAGGGCAATACCATAAATGTCGCGTTCGACTTCTTTTAAATTAAATTTATTAACAAAATAACTACAAGAGGACCGTTCCTTTTGTTTAACACAATCACTTTTTTTCAAGCAAAACGTTTTATTTTCTTGATATTCTTTTTTAAAGGTATGACTTTGTAAATACTGACCAAGGGCTAATTCGAATAAAAAAATCAATGTGACAATAAGTATTGTTAATATCGTAACTAAATATTTTTTAGGCAGTTTTTTCATAAATACTATTTATTTAAAAAATAATAAAATCAAAAAAACAATAATCATAAAAACAAATAGACCCAGACCAGTAAAAAGTAATAACTTTAAAGCTTCTTTTTTTAAACCATCAAGATAAAGCATGATTGGCTTACCTAAAACCAAGCCACTTGTTACAAGAGCTGAAAACACAAAAAGCAACATTATCGCAATTGGGGTTATAATTCCCTGATCATCTTCGCCGAACCAAGTGCTAGCCTGATTCATAAAAGAAACAACTAAAAAAATATAAGCAAAAACCCCAAAAGAATGAATAATTCCGCGCTTAAATAATTGTAGATTTTTCATATTATTTTAAATTTAAATAATTTATTAAATTTCTTTTTGAAGTTTGTCTATTTCTATACTTATTTTCTCGCTTATCTGATCTTTATTTAAATCATTTGCAGAAAAAAATTCACCAAAAGAAACTTTAACCTTCTGGTTTTTCTGCCAACTATTTGCTCCTTGAATATAGGCGGGCACAATTTTCAAATTATATTTCTTAGCAATATGAGCTGCGCCCGATTGCATCTCATGGCTAATATCAAAATCCTCATACCAATTCCCTTCTGGAAAAATTAATATTGGATCACCTTTTTTTATAGTTTCATCTACTGATTCTAAAAAATCTCTATTAAAACTGCCGGGATTTTTAGAAATAGGAATATTACCCACTCCACTGGAAAAACCTCTACCTAAAGCTTGGCCAATATTTTTTTGATAAAATCGCCAAATAGCATTATTTGCCCACCAACCATCATCACTTTTTTGAACAATTTTTATTTCCTGTCCATTTATTTCATGAATAAGTTTTGATAAAACAAAAGCATCCGGACTGATACCGCTATTTTGTGACATTTTTTCTTCCGGCTTTAAATGATTAGCAACTAAAAGATAGACTTCATCCTTAAGACCTTCTATATTTTTAGAACCTTTAGTTTCAATGTCAAAATTTTCAACTCTATTTTTTAAATACTCAAATCCTTTTTGTCCTATTGTTTTACCTAAAAATTGTCCAAAATTCTCAATGCCCATATATTTAAATCGGTCTTACTCCGTCATTATTAAAACATCGCCACAAATATTTTTTAATTTATTAGAAATTACTATAACATCATCAATTTTTGGTTCATAAGTTTTTATTTCTTGTCCAGTTTTTAAAGTCAAAGATACAAATTTACTATGATCTTGAAAAATTTGTTCAACTTCACAATTATTTAAAGCGTTTAAAGCTCTTTCCCAATTACTATTTGATTTATCAATAAAAACTCGACCATCTACAGTCGCACATTGAGATGGGTTTGATTTCATAATAGAAAAACCGGCTTCAACGCAATCCGAAAAATTTACAATACTGGCTAAA
>CAZMJW010000089.1:0-4432 GCA_964566915.1 uncultured Gammaproteobacteria bacterium | reverse complement strand
AAAAATTAAATTGCTTAATACTTAGTATTTTGTTAATATAATTAGGTAAAATATACATAATATTATGGATAAAGAATTTAACATACAAGTTTCTAAAGATCATTATAGTCAAGATTACGATCATTTAAATAGGTTTATTTCATATTATACTCAAATAGATTTAGTTAGAAGCTTGAAGCCAGATAATATTTTAGAAATTGGAATTGGAAATAAAACCGTATCAAATTATTTGAAAAATAATGGTTTTAATATAGATACTTGTGATTTTGATAAAGAACTTCAACCGGATTTTGTTTCAGATATTAGAAATCTGCCATTTAATGATAATAGTTATGATTTAATAACTGCATTTGAAATAATTGAACATTTGCCATGGGAAGATGTTTCTAAGGCTTTAAATGAATTACACAGGGTTTCTAAAAAACATGTTATTATATCTATTCCATACGCATCATTGGGATTTGAGCTTGTCTTAAAGTTTCCTTTTATCAGAACCATACTTAGAAGAAAATTACTTAATTGTGCTATTAGAATCCCCTTATTCTTTAAAAGGATAAAATTTGATGGACAACATTATTGGGAGATGGGCTTAAAAAATTATTCAAAGAAAAAAGTAAGAAATATATTAAAAGAAAGTAACTTTAGAATAATCAAAGAAAGTAGTTCTATTTTAAATAGTAATCATTATTTTTTTGTTTTAGAAAAAATAAATATTAATTAAATGAAAATACTTTTAGTTATAACCAAGGCAGAAATAGGAGGCGCACAAGTCTTTGTTTTAAATTTGGTTAAAGGACTAAAAAGGCGTGACTATCAAGTATGTGTAGCTGGAGGAGAAGGAGAGTACTTGAAAGAAGAGTTAAATAAAATAGGCATTAACTACCATAGATTTAAAAACCTTAAAAGAGGATTTAATCCAATAAGAAATCTTCAATTTATTAAAGAGTTAAAAAACTATATTATTAAAAACAATTTTGATGTAGTTCATTTAAATAGTACAAATTCACTTTTAGGAGTTTTTTCTCTTAAAAAAATAAAAAATATAAATAAAATATTTACTGTTCACGGATTATCTCTTGTTGATCAAAATTATAAAGGAATGAAGTTTTTAAAAAATATGTTTAAAATATTTTTTAAATTATCTTTTAAATGTATAGATAAAATAGTATTTGTTAGTCGTCTTAACTATAACTATGCAATTGATAGTAACATTGTTAATCCTAAAAAATCAGTTTTGATATATAACGGTGTAGAAATAGATGAGGACAAGATATATTCTAAAGAAAAAGTAAAGAAATTATTAAGTTTTTCTGAAGATAGTTTTATCTATGGTTCAATTGGACGCCTGGCTTATCCAAAAAACTATGAGTTTCTAATTCACAATCATAGAAAAGTAAAAGAAATAATACCTAAGGCAAAACTATTAATTATTGGCGAAGGACCCGAAAGATCAAAGTATGAAGGTTTAATTAAAACATATGGACTTGAGAGTGAAGTTATTCTGTATGGAGAACTAAAAGATGCTCATAGATATTTAAAAGTATTTGATTTATTTGTACTGCCTTCTATATTTGAAGGATTATCAATTAGTTTAATTGAGGCGGTAATGTCAAATATACCTACTATTGCCTCAAAAGTAGGGGGAAATGAAGAAGTAACTGGAAGTGAGAATTGTTTTAAATTAAATAACAGAGAAGACTATTTAAGACTTTTTAAGGAAAAAGTTAAAAACAGAGATGAAGTTAATGTTAAAGAGGTAGGAAATAACAATATAGAAAACAATAACAAAGAAAAATTTAGAACTGATTTAATGGTAGATAAATATTTAGAGGTATATAGAGCTTGACCCTTATTGACCCCTAATGACACTTATGATATTCTAATATTATAAGTAATATATAAACATACATCTTAATGAGTGAGGAAATAAAGCCTGGAGCAGTATATACTACTGCTGAGGCAGAAAAAATATTAAAGGTTAGCAATAGTACTATTAAACGACTGCTTAAAAGTGGTCTTTTAAAAGCGAATAAGGTGGGTAAACAGTATCGTATTTTAGGCCTTGAACTTTTTAGATTAGTATCTCCTGAAGTAGAGAAAAAAGCAGTTAAAAGATATTTGAATTTAAAACACAAAGTAATAGATAAAACTAAGAATTGGTAGTCTCAACTTAAGAGTTTGACTACTTTTTTAATTAAAGAGTATGAAAAGAATATTAGTTACCGGTGGAGCTGGTTTTGTTGGCTCTCATCTTTGTAAAAAATTATTGGAAAATGGTAATGAGATTATTTGTTTAGATAATCTTCAGACTTGTGGCAAGGAAAACATTGAAGGATTGCTAAGTAATCCCAAATTCACTTTTGTGCTACAAGATGTAACTATTCCTTTTTGGACTAAGGTTGATGAAATATATAATTTAGCTTGTCCAGCTTCACCAATTCATTATCAATCCAATCCAGTTAAAACAACTAAAACTTCAGTTATTGGGGCAATTAATATGCTTGAGTTAGCTAAAGATAATAATGCTAAAATTCTTCAAGCTTCAACCTCGGAAGTATATGGAGATCCTAATGTTCATCCCCAGCCAGAATCATATTGGGGAAATGTTAATCCAATAGGAATTAGATCTTGTTATGATGAAGGTAAGCGCTGTGCTGAAACACTATTCTTTGACTATTATCGTCAGTTTAATACTAAGATTAGAGTGATAAGGATATTTAATACCTATGGACCTAATATGGCAATTAGTGACGGAAGGGTTGTTTCTAATTTTATTATCCAAGCTTTAAAAAATGAGGATATAACTATCTTTGGTAACGGGGAACAAACTAGATCATTTCAGTATGTTGATGACTTAGTTGAAGGGATGATTAAAATGATGAATAACAAAGATGAGTTAACTGGACCTATTAATATTGGTAATCCAGGAGAGTTCTCTATGAAAGAGTTAGCAGAACTTGTTTTAAAATTAATCCCTGAGTCAAAGAGTAAGATTGTTTACAAAGACCTACCACTTGATGATCCTAAACAAAGAAAACCAGAAATATCACTAGCCAAAGAAAAATTAAATTGGGAGCCAAAGATTAGATTAGAGGAAGGACTAAGGAATACTATAGAGTATTTTAGAAGATCTAATTTGAATTAAATTATTATGAGTAATTCAGTTCTAACACACAAGACATTAAAAAATGCTTCTTATTCTTTCATAAATTATTTATGGAGTTTTGGATTTGCATTATTTATTACTCCAGTATTGGTTTTTAATCTGGGGGTTGATAACTACGGTGTTTATATTTTTGTAGGCATAGTTGCTAGTTTAACGGGATTAATCGACTTGGGTTTATCTACCGCTGTATTTAAATACTTATCTGAGTATTCAGGTAGTAAAAATAAAGATAATTTAAAAAAAATAATTGGTTCAGCTAACATATTGTTTCTTTTTGTTGGTGTCATTGGTTTTATTTTTTTATTAAGTGTGGGTTATTTTGGAGAATATTTTATCTCAAATACTGTCATATCGACATATAATTTAAAAACGATTTTTTTAATATCTGGATTAACATTTTTTGTTAATGCTATTGAATCTGTTTTTGTTATAATACCTAGGGCATTGCAAAGATATGATGTTAACACTAAAATTGGATTCTTTTCATCATCTCTTCCATTGCTTTCAGTATTATTAGTTGTTGTTTTAGGTTATGGTTTAGAGGTTGTTTTTTTAGTACAATTATTATTTTCAATTATATTCTTTATTGTTTATTATTTTATCTCCAGAAAATTACTACCAATAGCTAATTTTTATTTTAAATGGAACAAAAAAGAAGTTAAAAATTTGTATAGATTTGGAACAGGGGCTTTTATAACAAATATTTCAGGACAAACTTTGTCATATTTTGATAAACTAATTATTCCTATATTTTTAAATCCTGCCTCGTTAAGTCATTATAGTTTATCTGGGAGTGTAGCGTCTAAGAGCACTGGTGCTTTAAATAGCATAAATAATGTAATATTTCCTGTAGTTTCATCCCTTAGAGGAGAAAAAAATGATGAAAGTATAAAAAATTTGTATATAAAATCATTTAGGTTATCTACAATTTTAAATGCTGCAATGACATTTTCAATTTGTATTTTTTCTTATGAAATAATGAAATATTGGTTGAGTGATGGTATTGCTCAAATTGCATCAGGTATCTTATTTGTTTTAGGAATAATTTATTTTTTTGTATCATTACAAGATCAATTAACTCAATTTTTATTTGGTTTTGGAAAAAGTAAGTTGCTTGCCAAATATTCATTGTTAATTACTGCTTTAAATATTGCTTTATTGTTTATATTATTACCTAAATTTGGCATAATGGGAGCAGCGATAGCGTACTTATGTTCATTCATACCTTTATTATATATTATTTATTACATTGAAAAAGTTGTTCTT
>CAZMJW010000088.1:0-4445 GCA_964566915.1 uncultured Gammaproteobacteria bacterium | reverse complement strand
TGATATATCACCAATAAGTGACTCAAAATTATCTAAATCAGAGATAGTAATTGCTCCCACTAAAAAAGTAGACTGATAGTTATTTAAATATTCTTCTCCAAAAATATTTTTCATTGATTTTAACCATTGCTTCGTAATACCAAAAAGTATAGCATATGGTAAAAATTCTTCCATTATTCCCTCTCTTTCATAAAAACTAGCTCGATGTTTTTCAACAGTCTTCATATAAAGCTTAAAACCATTAATCTTATGCTTTAATTCTGCTCCTTTTTGAGTTAATCTGTTCATCGAAAAACCAAATATTAATAACGCTAATCCCGGTAATATAAATATTTTATTATTACTAAACTCTACTACTAGAGCAGTTATAAAAATTCCTACAACAGACATTCCTATACCAATATAAAAAGTTTTTTTATCTATAATTTTTCGTTTTTTTAAGTCTTCAGAGACATATTTATATATTTCTGAAACATGAACTTTATTACTATTTTTTAACTCACTTAATTTTATTTCACTTTTGTTATTTGAAAATATTTTTTCAAATAATTTCTCTTCACCTCTATATAATGAGCTTGTTTCCCTGTGTTGATTAATAAACTTATAATCTTCCTTGGAAAATATCCCTTTCTTTTCTATTTTTTCAATCTTTAAATATCCTTTAACAGCTAAATTAATTATTGTAGCTGGTATTACACTTTTATTTTGTTTTCCTCTTGTTAAAATTAATCCTGCTTCAATTGGACTTAAGCCTTCTGGTATTTCATACTCAGCAATTAAAGCATTATTTATTTTTGGATCTCTTCCATTTTTAAACCAATATAAAAATATTGCAAATACCAATAAACCAGAAATAATATATTTTAAAATACTATTATTTATAAAAATTTTAAGTCTTTGCCAAATACTATATTGGTATGGAATAACAATGTCTTTAGGAAATGACGCTGAAAGAGTTAATCCATTTTTTTTATTAATAGTAATATCATTTCTAAACTCAAGTGTATTATCATTTAACCAAATTAAATCAAAATTACCTTTTTCTTTACTATCCAAAGAACCTGCGTAATAATCTATATCTGTATTGTTTCTATTTATTTCTTCGGGAAAAACAACTTTAGCTCGAAAATTATCTATTTCCATATCCCAGAAATTGCCTAAAATATTCCAATATAATTCATCATAAGAGTTTCTTTCTGTTCTAATAGCGTTTTCTACACTATATTTAATAATATAAGTATTTTCTCCTTTTACTTCTATATTTTTATCTCCTATTTTGTAGGTAATTGTATCACCTTTTTTTTCTTTACTATATTTATAATTATTTCCCTTTTCATCTGTAATCGATCCTAAAGTAATTGGTAGCATGAAGTTTCCTTCATTTGTTTTATATACTGTTGGCAAAGTTCTAAAAATACCATGCTTATCATCTAAGTAGCCACAATCAGCAATAATAATTTCTGTTATATCTAAACTTGAATCAAGGTTAACTATTATTTCAGTGGAAAAATCTTGTATATACCATTCATTTGTTTCTTCCCTGGCAAAAGAAGTTTGCAGGAATAAAAAAGATAAACAGATAGTTATAATAATAAATACTATTTTATTTTTCATAAAAATATTTAACATTATTTATAGATTATTTTAATTACCTATATAGTATATCTTTTTTACAAAATATTAACAATTAAATATAAGCTAAATTCTAATCCAAATCTTAATAATATATATAAAAATTATATTTTAATATTTTTATTTAAATCTATTAATTTATTAATCATCTTTATATTATTTTTATCTCTTTTAATTTTTTTAGGGTGTTTTGCAAAATCATATACTGGTTTTAAAGTATTTTCCCAATATATTTCTTTCTGATATTTAGAAATATTTTGCTTTATTTCATTTTTTAGTTTTTTCGAATTAGCAAGTTTTTTAATATTTTTAGCTAAATCATTAAAATCACCTGTTTTACAAACCAAACCTAGGCCATTGTTTGATATTGTTTGCGAAAACGCTTCACAATCAAAAAGAATAGTTGGCAATTTAGAATACAAATAATCATAAATTCTGGTTTTGAAAAATAAGTTAGCTTCCGGAATATTTGGTGAAGTAATGATACCAGCATCAGCTTCAAGTAAGTATTTATGTCTTTCATTATATGGAATCCATTTATCAATAAAAAATACAGATTTATTAATTAAATTATATTTTTTTGCTAACTTAATTGTATTTTTTGCTTCTGTACTCAATTTTTGATTATTACCCGGATGAGCAAATCCTTGAAATACTAATTTAATATTTTCTTTTTTTAATACATTCATTGCTTCAATTAATGACTTACCGTCATTCCAGTTCCAAATTCCGCCGTTCCAAAGAAGGATAAAATCTTTTTCTGATATATTTTGATATTTACCACGATATAAATATTCTTTATTTTTTGTTTTAATTATTTTCTTTTCAATTCCAAAAGGAGCAACCTCAAGTATGTTTGTAAATTGTTTATTATTTAAATAACTACTTAAATCAGTTTTAAACAAAGATATTAATGAACCAAAAACAACTTTTCTAACACCTTCATCTCGACAGTAAATTTTATCTGAAGCAAGAAGAGATAAATTATATGAAGCAGTGATATAATTATGTAATTCTTTTTGTTTATTAATATTTGAATAATCTTTAAATTCAAGAGATCCAATTGGAGCAATGGACCAAAGATAGCTAATAATTATTTTATTCTTTTTATATGAATAAATGAGTGGTTCTATTGGCGGATAAGCGCCAAAAATAACAACAGAAGATTTGTTTATTAAATTATTGTTATTTTTAGTTTTATATAAATAAAAATTTATTGATTTATCATCAAGATTAGACTCTTCAGGAACTACCATATTTACAATATAACCAAGAGATCTATAAATATCGGCAATTTTTTTATAAACTACAGCTGTACCAACTAAATTTTTATCTATACTAACAAGGCCGGTAAAAATTGTAACTATTTTTTTCATATAATTTATTAAAAAGTGCTTTTAAACATTATTTATTTAAAAGCACTTTTATACATTTACAAGTTCAAATCTAAATGTTTAATTATTCTGTGGTAATACCATCAAAATCTTCATCATTAGCTTCAGCTTCTTCTTTGGTTTTTCTGACAATTTGATCCTTGTGGTGAGCCGGAGAATAAATAGTGTATAATCTTAAATCTTCATCACCTATATTAATAATATTGTGATTTGATCCAGCTGGAACAATTATAGCTGAACCATCTTCAACCTCATATTCATTATCATCAATAATACACTTTCCTTTACCTTGTTCAAAACGAAAAAATTGATCATTTTCATTATGAACTTCAGCGCCAATTTCCTCACCTGGTTTAAGTGACATTAAAACTAATTGACTATTTTTAGCTGTATAGAGAACCTTTCTAAAATTGTCATTCTCTACTGTTTCTTTTTCGATGTTAGTAAAAAATCCTTTCATATGTTTATTTATTTAATTTATTAGTTTAAATATTATAGCATAATTTAAATTGTTTGAGAAGATTGACTGTTTTCTACTTTTTTAATCCTAACCTTAAAGAATATTCCATTTAAAAGAATAATTGAGGATATTATTAATATTGCTACGTACATATTATAGATATCTGCCATATAACCAATAAGCGGAAGAAACCATAATTTATTCACTGACTTAAAAAGTTCTAGAATTGAACCCATGGTAGCCCTATTTTCTGATTTAACTTGTCTGTGGAATAAATCATTGGCAATTGGTGATCTAAGATTATCTATCATAAGAACAATAAAGAATAAACCAATAGACCAATAGTTTTCTAATTTTAAAGATAATATTAATAAAGGAATTAAAGCAGCATAACTTGTATAATTCATTAACTTAACTCCACCTATTTTATCTTCGATTCTAGACGCAAATTTTGTTAAAAATGCCACTAGAATTAGAAAAATAGAATATACTAAACCAAAATACTGAAGTTCTAATCCTGACATTTTCATATAAGGTTGAATGAATTTATCAAGGGCAGCAAAAGCAGTAGCAAAGAAGGATATATTTAAAAGAAGACTAAAAATATTTTCACCGAATATACAAATGTCGATTCCATTGTGTTTGGGAGAGATATTTTCAAGTGTCTTGCTTATATTGAGAAATACAGTGATTTCAATTTGACACCAATCAGAGAAGAATTTATCAAACAATGTAACTGGTTGAAAAAGAATGAACCTGAATTTGCACCGGAGGCAGACGACTTTGGAAAATGGTTTGATGATAAAATTAAATCGGAAATAAATTAAAATTAATAAATATGTACTCTGCAGATGTCATTAAAAAATTATACAAGGAATTACAGCAATGTCGTAGACAGAATGAAAAATTAAAGGAAAAAGTAAAAGTTCTGGAGAGCAAACTCGAGAAAAGGGAAAATG
>CAZMJW010000087.1:0-4485 GCA_964566915.1 uncultured Gammaproteobacteria bacterium | reverse complement strand
GGCGCCGCTTGGGCGACACTTATTTCTTATTCAGTTGGGCCAGTGGTTATTTTAGTTTTTAATAAAAAATCATAATTTTATGAAAAAATTCATCAAGGCACGAATACCTTTAATTTATAAAATTGCAGTCAGCTTAAAAAGAGAATTAGGTAATTTTTCCAGAAAATCATATTCTCAATTTGGTGAAGACCTGGTTTTATCTTCTTTTATGTTTGATGATAGAATTAAACAAGGTTTTTATGTAGATGTTGGTAGTTATCATCCTAAAAAATACTCAAATACCAATTTTTATTATAAGCAGGGTTGGAGTGGCATAAATATTGACGCTAAGCCCGGAAGTATGAGGATATTTAAAAGACTTAGGAAAAGAGATGTTAATATTGAGTCCGGCATTTCAGTGCAAAACGATAATGTTGATTTTTTTCTATTTTATGAATCAGCTTTTAATACTTTTTCTAAGGAATTGGCTGATAGCTATATAAAACAAGGCGTTAAATTAAATAAAAAAATTATTGTTAAAACAAGAAGACTGGAGGCTGTTCTTGACGAATATTTACCACAAGATAAAAAAATAGATTTTTTAACTATAGATGTCGAAGGCTTAGATCTGAACGTTCTACAATCAAATAACTGGGGAAGATATAAGCCAAGATATATTATGATTGAAATGCATAATTTAGATATTTCTAATATAAAAGAGAATAAAATATATAGTTTTTTATTATCAAAAGGGTATAAATTAGTGTCAATTGTGTATATAACAGGAATTTTTAAATATGATAAAAGATAAAATAGCAATTGCGCTCATTCATAATAATAATATAGAGCGCTTGTCTGAGATAAAGCCGAATATACAAAGTTTTATTTTAGAACTAGCTAAAAATAATAATGTGAATTTTTTTGAAATAAATTGGCAACCAGAGTTAAGTCCGGCAAGTTTATCAGTTGGCATTTCGAGGGACTGGACATATTGGAGATTAAATAGAAAATGGAATAAATATAAAAATGTTAAACCTAGAAATTTAATTTTAGATTTTTCGTGGTTAATTTTTAAATTAACAACAAAATATATTTTTAATGTTAGTCAAAGAGGCAGATGGCTAAAATCTTGTTCTATCGAGATGTTTGTGACCCAAAAGCACGTTGAAGCGATATTTAGAGCGCTTAACGAGCAATGTGATTATCTGTTAGTTTTTGAGGATGATGCAGTTTTTGAAAAAGAATCTATTGAAAAATTATGTTTTTTATTTGACTTTATAGAAAATAAAAAAAATTTACCAGTTTACGTAGACATTGCCGGAGGATGTCCGTTTGATGTTTTGAGATATGAAAAAATAGTAACAAAGAAAGACGATCTGTTTAGATATTTTAACAAGCCTGGCACAAATACGGCTTGTTGTTATCTCATGAACAATAATCAATTAAAACTTTTTGGTAATTTTTTAATTAAAAATCCAAAACTAATTTACATAGGAATTGATTGGCTGTTTAATAAAATGTTTATTATGCAGGAGCATGTTACACCTAAATCTTTTTGTGTGCACGCGGCTCCTCCATTTCTAAGACATGGATCGGTTGTCGGCGATTTTAAGGCGTGGCAAAGATAGGGATTAAAATTATATGGGTAACAATCTTAAAACCCCAATTCTATTTTTAACATTTAATCGTCTCGATACAACTAGGCGAGTTTTCGAAGAGATTAAAAAAGCTAAGCCTCTTAAGTTTTATATCGCCTCTGATGGTCCCCGAGAAGATGTTTTAGGAGAATATGAAAAAGTAAGGGAGGTTAGAAATTTTATTGAATCAAATATAGACTGGGAATGTGAAGTCAAAACTCTTTTTAGGGAAAATAATCTCGGTTGTAAAATAGCGGTCAGTTCGGCAATTGATTGGTTTTTTGAGAATGAAGAGAGGGGAATAATTCTTGAAGATGATTGTTTACCTAATCAATCATTTTTTAGATTTTGTGAAGAACTTTTGATAAAGTATGAGAATGATGAAAGAATTGCGCTTATTAGTGGGGATAATTTTAACAAGAAAAAGATAGGAGAAGCTGATTATTATTTTTCAAAGATACCATGTATTTGGGGTTGGGCTACTTGGCGAAGAACTTGGGAAAAATATGATGTTAATATGGCTAAGTTTCCTGAATTTAAGAAAAATGGGGAAATAAAGAAGATCTGGAGTGATAGAAATATTCAAAATTATTGGTTGTATATTCTAAATGAGGCGTATAATAATAAAATAGATACTTGGGATTATCAGTTAGCTTTTTCCTTATTTTTGAATAATACTTTTTGTATTTGTCCAAATGTTAATCTGGTTTCGAATATTGGTTTTAGAGAAGATGCAACTAACACGTTTGCATTTAACAACAAGGCGACTGAATTAATTTCTAAAGAAATATCATTTCCTTTAATAGACCTTAAAAAATTAGAGTATAGTGAAGATAGCATGTTTAGTGCCCATTCCATACTCTTAAAAAACTATAAATTAAAAAAGATTTTAAAGTTTTTAGGTATTTTGTTTATTTTTAAAAAAATATATGCATATAATAAAAAAAAGAGTAGGTAGTTTAATTAGAAATTTTTCTCCAATTTTTTATAAAATTTTGTTAAAATATTATTTTGGCATTAAAAGTGTTGGGAAAAACACTCGATTTTCTAGAGGGTTTAAGGTTTTTAGTGGAGCATGTAATATATTTATTGGCGATAATGTTTATTTGGAAGATGCTGTTTTAAATGCAGGATCAGAAAAAGGAGGAATTGGTAGTATTCATATTGAAAATTTTGTTTTTTTTGGACACAATGTTATGGTTCTCGCAAGAGGGCATGACTATAAAAAAATTTTAAAAGAGAGACAAGAATCTATTACAGAATCTTCGATTTTAATAAAAAAAGGTGCATGGATTGGTTCTCGTGCGATTATTCTAGGAGGTGTTGTTATCGGAGAAAATGCAGTAATTGCAGCGGGAAGCATTGTTACAAAAAATGTAGAAGATAATTCTGTTGTCGCTGGCAATCCGGCGAAGTTTATTAAATTTATAAATTAATAATTTTATAAATATAAATATGCAATGTCGTATTTGCGAAAATAAAGAATTGAAAAAACTATTTAATCATAAAATATTGAATAAATATGATGTAGATTATTTCTTCTGTAATTCTTGTGGATTAATTCAAACAGGAAAATCTTTTTGGTTATCTGAAGCTTATTCAAATCCGATAAACATATCTGATACGGGTTATGTTTCTCGTAATTTAAGTTTGTCTAGAAAAACCTTTATCTTGTTTTTATCTTTATTTGGCAAAAAATATGATTTTCTTGATTATGCAGGAGGATATGGGCTTTTTACTAGATTAATGAGAGATTGCGGGTTAAATTTTTTTACAACTGATAAGTATACGGAAAATTTATTTGCAAAAGGATTTAATTATGAAAATCAAAAAATTAAAGCAATTTCTTGTTTTGAATGTTTTGAACATTTTGAAGATCCTGCTGGTGAAATTAATAATATGCTGAAAATTTCTAAAAATATATTTTTTTCAACGATAATTTTTGATGAAAATAATATTCCCAAAAAAAATTGGTGGTATTATGGATTTGAGCATGGACAACATATCTCTATCTATTCTTTAAAAACTTTAAAATATATTGCTCATAAAAATAATTTGTTTTTTTATTCAAATAATAAAAATTTACACATATTCTTAGAAAAGAAAATAAGTAATTTCTTTTTTCGATTTTTATTAGTTTTAGGGTTTTTGTCTTGGGATACAATAAGCAAGGTTTTTTTAAGGAGCAAGACTTGGTCCGATTATGAATATATAAAAAATAAACAACAATGAAAATAATCTTTGACGGCTTAATATATTATTTACAAAAACAGGGAGGAATTTCCCGTTATTTTGATGAGCTGATTGATGGACTTTCTGAAATAGATGACTGCGAAGTTATTGTTTTAATGAGAGAAAATAAAATAAATAAAGTTTTTAATGATAAGGTTAAGATAGAAATAATCAATTCTAGGATAAGAACAAATAAAAAATTCTTAAAGTATTTTGACATCTTAAAGGATAGGATTATTGTAAATAAATTTTTAAATAATAAAGATTTTTCTGATGCCGTATTTCATTATTCTTATTATAGTTTCTATAAAAGTTTAAAAATAAAATCTGTTGTAACCGTGCATGATTTGGTTCATGAAAAATTCCCTTATTTTTTTTCTGGTTTTTTAAATAAAGTTTATTTATCTAATAAGTTTAAATCAATAAACAAGGCAGATAAATTAATTGCTGTTTCGCAACAAACCAAAAAAGATTTATTAGATATTTACAAGGTAGTTGGCGATAAGATTGATGTTGTCTACCATGGAATTAATAAAAGCTTTAATGTTTTAAGCTTTGATGAAAAAAAAGAGTTTTTAAATAAGAAAAATATTTTAAAACCTTTTTTATTGTTTGTTGGAAATCGTCATTTATATAA
>CAZMJW010000086.1:0-4515 GCA_964566915.1 uncultured Gammaproteobacteria bacterium | reverse complement strand
GTCTTCTTTGTTTGCTATGGGTATATTGGTAAACATTTCTAAATACACCAAAAAATATGAGTAAAAAAAATAAAAAAATAATACTCTCAGGTGGTGGTACTGGTGGGTCAGTAACCCCAATTTTAGCTATATCTAAGGAATTAAAAAAGCAAGATGAAAATATTGATTTTGTTTTTGTAGGTACAAAAAACGGACCAGAAAGAACCTTGGTTGCTTCTTTTGAACAATTTCAAATACCTTTTCGATGTTTACCAGCTGGAAAATTAAGACGATATTTATCTTTTAAAAATTTCAGTGATATTTTGAAAATTATATCTGCTTTTTTTAAATCATTTCCTTTACTTTTAAAAGAGAAACCAGATTTAATTATTTCCGCTGGTTCCTTTGCTAGTGTACCCCTTGTTTATGCAGCCTATATTTTAAGAATCCCAATTTTAATTCATCAACAAGATATTAGACCGGGGTTAGCTAATAAGTTAATGGCACCATTAGCTAGGGTAATAACGGTTGTGTTTGAAAAATCTCTTATTGATTATGGACCAAAAGCGGTTTTAACCGGAAATCCTCTGATATTACCGGAATCATATTATTGGCCTGAAAATATAAATACTGATTTTTTTGAGAGTGAAAAAAAACTATTGCTATGTATTGGCGGTGGTACTGGCGCAAAGGATTTAAATGAATTGATATATGAGTCGAAAGATTATTTAAAAGATGCTTGTAATATAGTTCATTTAAGTGGAAAGTCGAAGGATGGTGGTTTTGAAAGTAGTGATAGCTATCAAGTTGTTGATTTTTTAGAACATGAAAAGGTTTTATCATTAATTAAAAGAGCTGATTTGGTAATTTCTAGATGTGGACTTGGTGTTTTAACAGAATTATCGGCTTTCAAAAAACCAGCTATATTAATTCCAATGCCAAAATCACATCAAGAAGATAATGCAGATATTTTTGTTAAAAATGAAGCTGCTATCTTGCTTAATCAAGAAGAAACAAGTAGTAATGATTTGGTTTATAAGGTAAAAGAAATATTAAATAATAAAGAAAAATTAGAAGAGCTTTCAGAAAATATTTATAAAATAATGAAGAAGGGAGCAGAAACTAAAATTGCCGCAATTATATGGGAAATAATAAAATAAAAAAAAGCGCCTATTTTATAGGAATTAAGGGAGTGGGAATGACTATGTTAGCTCAATTTTTAAAAGGAAAAGGCTACGAAGTTAGTGGTTCTGATTATCCAGAAGTTTTTTTAACTGACAAAGTTTTAAAGGAGAATAAAATTAAAGTGTTTTCAAATTTCTCAAAAGATAATATTGACTTAAGTGCTGATTTAATAATTTATTCTACCGCTTATAATGAAGAAAATAATATTGAAATTAAATATTTAAAAAATTTAAAAGATAAAGAAATAAGAAAAAAAATATTTACCTATGCTCAAGCTCTGGCTGAGGTTTTTAATAAACATTATGGTATTTCTGTTTGTGGTAGTCATGGAAAAACAACAGTTTCTGCTTTCTTGGGTTATGTCTTGAATAAAAGCGGACTTTCTCCAAATGTTTTAGTTGGTTCAAGAGTACCACAGTTTAAAGGAAGTACATTAGTGGGTAAATCAAAGATATTTGTTGCTGAGACTGATGAATATCAAAATAAATTACAATATTTTTATCCTCAAGCCGTTCTTTTAAATAATATAGATTATGATCATCCAGATTTTTTTAAAGATGGAAAAGCATATCTAAAGGTTTTTAAAGATTATGTAAAAAAGATTCCAAAAAAAGGTTTCTTAGTTTTAAATAATGGTGATAAAAATAACTTAAAGGCCGCTAAAGCATGTCAGGCAAAAATTATTAGTTATGATTTAGTAGAAGACTATTCTACCGCTTATAAAAAAGAAACAGTAAATTTTTTAGCTTACAATCTTAAAATTAAGAATAATAAACAAATATTTCAAGTAAATAATCTAGGAGAGTTTAAAATTTCTTTATTTGGCAAGCATAATGTCTTAAATGCTTTGGCGGTTATTGCAACTTCATTGGAGTTAGGTATAAAGATTGAAGAGATAAAAAAACATTTAGTATCTTTTAAAGGAACAGAAAGAAGAGCACAAATACTTGGTAAACATAATCAAGCAATTATTATAGATGATTATGCTCATCATCCAAGCGAGGTTAAAGCTAGTTTAAATGCTTTTAGAAGTGTGTATAAGAATAAAAACTTAATAACCGTTTTTCACCCACACACTTTTACCAGAACAAAAGCTTTATTTTCAGATTTCGTTCAGTGTTTTAGAGATAGTGATGAATTAATTATTTTAGATATATATGGTTCTGCTAGAGAAAAAAGAGGAGGAGTTTCAAGTGAAAAACTTGTTGCTAAAATCAAAGAAGTATATAAAAAAGAAAAAATAAGCAGAAAAGTTAGAAACATTAAAACTATTTCTCTGGCTGCTAAATATTTAAAAAATAAAATTAATAAAGACGATGTTTTGATTCTAATGGGAGCGGGAGATGTTTTTAGATTGTACAAAGAATTAAAGAAATAATTATATGGAAGATTTAAAGATAGAAAAAAATATAGAATTAAAAAATTTTTTAACTCTTAAAATACCAGCTAAAGCAAAATATTTTGTTAGAGTATGTGATAAGGAAGAATTAAAAAATGCTCTAATGTTTGCCTTAGATAAAAAAATTGATGTTTTTGTATTAGGTGGCGGTTCAAATACTTTTTTTAAAAAAAACTATAATGGACTTATTATAAAAAATGAAATAAAAGGTTGGTTTTTAAAGAAAGAATTAAAAAATAAAATAGAGGTAGAGGCTATGTCTGGAGAATCATGGCCAAAATTTGTTAACAATATTTCTTCTTTAAATTATTATGGTCTTGAAAATTTAGCTTCAATTTATGGAACAGTTGGAGCAGCACCAGTACAAAACATTGGAGCTTATGGTGTTGAATTAAAAGATGTTTTTAAAAGTTTAATAGCTATAAACATTAAAACCGGTAAAGAAAGAATATTTAATAGGGAAGAGTGTCAATTTGCTTATAGAAGTAGCGTTTTTAAAACTAAATATAAAAATAAGTATTTCATATACTCTATTACAATTGAACTTAAAAAAGAAGGAAAACTAAAAACTAAATATGGATCAATTCAAGATCTTTTACCAAAAGAAAAGAAAAATGTTCAACCAATTGATATGATAAAAGTGATAAATGAAATTAGATCTAAAAAATTACCCAACCCTTCACTTTTACCAAACGTTGGTTCATTCTTTAAAAATCCAGAAATAAGTAAAAAACAATTTCTAAGTCTACAAATGAAAAATCCCGAAATTCCATATTTTGAAAGTGATAATAATAAAATAAAAATTCCAGCTGCTTGGTTAATTGAAAAAGCTGGTTTTAAAGGAAAAGTTTTTTCTTCAGTTTCTATGTATGAAAAACAAGCATTAATTTTGGTTAACCATGGAAATGCTAAGTCCAAGGATGTTATAAATTTAGCTAAAAAGATAAAGAATAAGATTAAAAATATGTTTGCTATTGATTTAGAGGAGGAAGTTAATATAATATAGATACATAAAAAATAGAATTATTTAATATATATGAATTTAAGACAAAAATATTTAGAATTTTTTAAAGATAAGAATCATTCAATAATTTCTGGTGCTTCTCTTGTCCCAGAAAATGATCCAACCGTGTTATTCACTACAGCTGGTATGCATCCTTTGGTCCCATATTTATTAGGGGAAAAACATCCGTCTGGAAAAAGATTGGTAAACGCTCAAAAATGTATAAGAACTGGTGATATTGATGAAGTTGGTGATACTAGTCATCATACCTTTTTTGAGATGATGGGTAATTGGTCTTTGGGAGATTATTTTAAAAAAGAATCAATTTTGTATAGTTGGGAGTTTTTGACTTCAGAAAAATATTTAGCTCTAGATAAAAATAGAATTGCAGTATCTGTTTTTGAAGGTGACAGTGATATACCTTTTGATAATGAATCATATGAAATTTGGGCAGATATTTTTAGAAGAGAAAATATACCGCTTGAAAGAATTGCTAAATTACCTAAAAAAAATAATTGGTGGGGACCAGTTGGAGATAGTGGTCCTTGTGGTCCAGATACTGAAATTTTCTATTGGGTGGATAATAAAGAAAAGACTCCTAATAGTTTTAATGATGATAATGATTTGTGGGTTGAAATTTGGAATAATGTTTTCATGGAATACAATAAACAAAAAGATGGTACTTTTGCTCAGTTAGCTCAGAAAAATGTTGATACCGGGTTAGGCTTAGAAAGAGTATCAACTATATTAAGTGGTTTAGATGATAATTATTTGAGTGATTTTTTTGTTAATTTAATAAAAAAAGTTGAGGAACTAAGTGGATACAGTTATTCATCTTCTGAAATTGAAACAAAGAAATCATTTCGAATTATTGTCGATCATATTAAAGCAGCGGTAATGATAATAGGTGACCCAAAAGGAATAAGTCCTTCAAATACAGACCAAGGTT
>CAZMJW010000085.1:0-4575 GCA_964566915.1 uncultured Gammaproteobacteria bacterium | reverse complement strand
ACCTCGCTACACCCAAATTCCTCACTACGTTCGGAACTTCTCTTAATCGCAGACGCTATACATAATTTAAAAATATTAAAAACTTTCACTAAGTTATTTTAAGTATATTTATATGAACAAAAGAGTAAAAATTATAATAATTGGTTTATTTATTTTGATTGCATTATTTTTTTTGTGGCAATATTTTAATAAAAATAATAATAGTGAGCAATTTAATAATAATCAATTAATTGTTAATGATTCAAATTTTGACGTTAGTATTTTTGATAACTATCTTGGCAGTTACTACAAAGGAAATTATGTTTGGGGTGGGGCTATGAATTTAACTTGGAATGAATTAAGTGAAAATATAATTAAGGAGGAAATTAAACTTAATACTAGTGACAATTTAGCTTTAGAAATGACCTCTAAGCTAAATAATTCTCCTTTTTCTAAAAATGACTTAGATGTAGAAAGTTATTATATAAAAAGTGGATATGGACAAAGCACAGTTGAAGAAATTAATCGTGAAACAAGAAAAAAATTTCCTTCTAAAAGTTTTTCAGATTTACAAATTGATTTAGGAGAGAGAGAAATAATTTCTTATGCTTATTTTTTGAAAGATGTAAAATATAATGAAGAGTTTAAAAAGAATAGTGTTTGGTTTAATAATATAAAAGTAAAAGGTTTTGTTAGTGATAATTATAAAAACAGAAACAGTGTAAAAATAATAAAATATGAAAGTGATGATAAATTTATTATAAAAATAGAATTGAAAGATAAAAAAGATGAACTTATTCTAGCCAAGGGTTATGATATGGAAAGTCCAAAAGAAGTAATTAATGAGATAATTGATAACAATAAAAAAAATCTTCCAAGTATGGGAGAAAATGATACTTTCAGTGCTCCAATTTTGCATTTGGATCATACTCGAATATATAATGAACTGATAGGAAAATTTTTAGCAAATAATGATTTTCAAACATATTTTATTTCTCAAATGTATGAAAAAATAAAGTTTGACATGGACGAAAAAGGGGCTAGAGTAGAAAATGAGGCAGTGATTGTTGCAAAAGAATCGGCACCGATTAAGCCAGTTGAACGAAAGAGGTTGTTACTAAATGAAGAATATTGGCTTATTATGAAAAGAACTGATTCAAATAATCCATACTTTATTCTGGGAGTGAATAATACTGAGTTAATGGAAGTAGAATAAGGTGTTTTTCTTTTTCTAATTCATTCCTAACCTATCTTGGAAAAAAAAGACGAAAAAAATTAAATTTCCTTTAAAAGATTAAAAAAATTCTCTGAAAAGAATAATAAGTATAAAAAAATGACTTCTTTGCATCACTCCGACTACACTGCGCTCTCGCTTCACCGCGTTATGCCCGGGATATATAACAAGGGATGTACGGTTCGGGGCTCGATTTGCTCCTCACTCAAATTTTTTCCACTTTTTCTTAGAAAAACCTCGTATGCCCCTGACTTTATATGAAAATTTAAATTTAAAATTATTTTATGAAACCAAAATATATTCAATTTGATTGTAAAGAAGTAGATGAGCTTGATTTAAGGCAGGCTAATGCTGTTACAAAATATAAGCCAGATATAATAATTTTAGAGTATCCAAATAATAATAAAACACCTGATTTGGTATTTAATAAATATGAAGCTTTGAAAAAGCCAAAAGAATTAGTAAAAAAGAGACTTAAAAATTTTTCTAATAATGTTTTAAAAATTCATCCATGGGTAAAAGCAGACACAGTAATGTGGAAAAACATAGCAAGCCTATGGGCAAAAGATCATCAGATATCTATATACTCAGTAGATGCTCCTAGTGAGCTTACAAGCGAATGGTTAGATGTATGGAGATATACATATCCATGTGTGAAGAAAAATTGGCTTTGGTGGGTACAAATATATTTACGTGAAAGAATAATGACAGATAACATTCAGTGGATATTACGCAATTATAAAGAGAAAGAAAACCCTACTACGTTAATATTCTTACAAAGTTTTCATTGGGATCACGTAAAATTTTTACTTAAAAATCCAAGCAAGAAAGAAATATGGAATTATTATTTTGGTAAATTTTTAGAAGTAAATAGATCTAATATTGGAATAAAAATAAAAAGTTTAAATAAAGTGTTTTATAAATATTGGAAGAAATTTTCAGATTTTTAATTTTTATTAAATAAAGTAAAAGATATATCTGCTTAAAGCGTCTCTACTTATATCTTGTTAAGGTGGATGTCAAATAATGCAAAAGTTTAAACTTTAAAATAAACAAAATGTTTAAAATAATAAATATAAAATTAAAAACAAAAAAATGTATTTAAATAAGTGGAAAGGGATTATTATATTTTTATTTACAATATTAGTTGGTATTTGTTTTTATTTTTGTTTTATTAATAATAACAATTTAACAAAACAAAGTGACTATTTTGTATATAATCCCTATAAAAATGTTGACTTTTCAAATGTAAATCACTTTAAGGCAAATTTACACACTCATACTACAGAAAGCGATGGATTAAGTTCACCTTCTGATGTTATTTATCAATATGTAAACGTGGGTAATTATGACATTCTTGCAATAACTGACCATAATTTAAATACTTGGTCTTGGTCAAATTGGATATCTGAAAAACCTGATTTAGTATCATCTTCATCAGAATATTATAGTAATTTAGATATATTAGCTATATCAGCAAATGAACCATCAGTTTCACATCATCATGGAAGTTTTTTGAGTGATTATCTTGGTAATGGTTCAAATCTTGAAGATACTTTTCAGTATTATATAAGTCATAATAATTTATCTATTTTTTATCATCCTGGTAGATATAACTATGAAGTTGACTGGTATAATAATTATTATGATAAATATAATATTATTGGTCAGGAAGTATATAATCAAGGAGATAAGTATTCAGAAGACAGAGAGTTATGGGATAAAATTAATAGTCAAAGATCACCGGATAAACTTATTTGGGGTTTTTCAAATGATGATATGCACAAAGTTTCAAGTCATGCATTTCGAAATTACCAACATTTTTTAATGAATAGTCTAAAGGAAGAAGAATTTAGAAAAGCTATGATTAATGGTGCATTTTATTTTTCATATGAATATGATGGGGCAAACAGTTTAAGTTCAGGTTATGGACAAGCAAAAACTCCAATATTAACAGATGTTGCTATTACAGATTCAATTATTCAAATAAGTGGTGAAAATTATGATTCAATTAAGTGGTATGATAATACAACAAATATTATTGGAACTGATAATTATATAAATGTTTCAACTATTGATTCAAATTTTGTAAGGGCTGTTTTTGAAAACTCTCATGGATTAACATATACTCAGCCATTTGGATATGAACAAATATCTCTTTAAATTAATTAAAAAAACACATGACTAATACATGTGCTTTTAATTAGTAGTCTTAAAGTCGCAAGTTTCCGAAAAATTTGTATACATCTCTTGACCCAATATATACAAACTAGGAGGTTTTGTATACATAACTTGCGAAGCTTCACATCTTGACCAATATCTTAATATGGTTTATACTTAATTTATACATAAACCATATTAAGAAATATGACCTATTTAGACAAAAAAGTAAAAAAAAGAATAGATGAAAAATTGAAGAGGCTTAATAAATTTAGACCACTGCCTGTTAGTGTTATTAAAAAATTAAAAGAGCAATTTAAAATAGAATTAACTTATAATTCAAATGCAATTGAGGGAAACAGTTTAACACTTAAAGAAACTTACCTGGTCATTAATGAAGGAATCACTATTAAGGGAAAATCGCTAAAAGATCATCTTGAGGCTAAAAACCATCAAGAGGCATTGGATTATTTATATGAGTTGATAGAAAAAGATAAACATAATACTTTTTCAGAGAATTTAATTAGATCACTTAATCAAATAATACAACAAAATATTGATAGAGAGTGGGCTGGGAAATATCGTAATAGTGGTGTTATTATTGGCGGAGCCGACCATAAACCACCAGAAGCGATAGAAGTGCCACGATTGATGAGTAAATTATTAAAATGGTATTCAAATAATAAAGAAAAGCATCCTGTTGAACTCGCTAGTATTATTCATCATAAGTTAGTAAATATTCATCCATTTTTTGATGGTAATGGGCGTACGTCTAGATTGGTAATGAATATTATTCTTATGCAATCCGGGTTTCCATTAGTTGTTATATTAAAAAGTGATCGTCAGCGTTACTATACAGCCTTAGCTTCAGCGGACAAGGGGAATTATTCTTTATTTGTTAATTTTATTGCCAGGGCAGTTGAAAGAACTTTAAATATTTATTTAAAAGTATTAATACCTAAAAAAGAATATAAAGAAAAATATATTAGCCTGGCAGAACTGGCTAAAACTACTAAATTTAGCGCTAAGTATTTAAATTTATTAGCTCGAAATGGTAAGTTAGAGGCTTATAAAGAAGGAAGAAATTGGTTGACTACTAAAGAGGCTTTGGAAAATTATTTAGAAGGTAGGGAAAGAATAAGATAAAAAAACTCAGTTTATATAAACTGAGTTTTTTTTGTTGTAGTCCCTAGGGGAATCGA
>CAZMJW010000084.1:0-4702 GCA_964566915.1 uncultured Gammaproteobacteria bacterium | reverse complement strand
AAATCCCTTTCTACAAAACCAGATTGCTTATCAAACCAGGCATAACCGGCTGGGACCAAGTTTCTGGCGTCTATCACTCTCCTTCCCTTGAAGATACTCTAGAGAAGCTCCAATACGATCTCTTCTATCTCAAGCACCGTTCCCTGTACCTTGACCTTGCTATTATCCTTAAAACAATTGCCACGGTTATAAGGAGAGGGGGGAGATAAAAAATATATTAATAATTTATATTATTTAGTAAAATAATAAATTTTTCTTCTTAAAAAATTTAATAAATAAATTTAATATGAAAAAAGCTCTAATAACTGGTATTACCGGGCAAGATGGTTCTTATCTTGCTGAATTACTATTAAGCAAAGGATATGAAGTACATGGAATTATTCGCCGTGCTAGTACTTTTAACACCGGTCGACTTGCTGATATTTACCAAAATCCTCAAGATCAAAGTCGTCACCTTTTTTTACATTATGGAGATATTTCTGATAGTAGTAATATAAGCCGTTTAATAGAGGATCTTCAACCAGATGAAATATATCATCTAGCCGCACAAAGTCACGTAAAAGTTAGTTTTGACATACCAGAATATACAGGAGATGTTACTGGACTCGGAACGGTAAGAATTTTAGATGCAATAAAAAATTCTGGACTTAAAATAAAATTTTATCAAGCATCTTCAAGTGAAATGTTTGGTAAAGTAGAAAATCAAAATATTTCTATAAATGAAAATTGTTATTTTCATCCTCGTTCACCTTACGGTTGTGCAAAAGTTTATGCTTATTGGATAACAAAAAATTATAGAGAAAGCTATAATTTATTTGCCGTCAATGGAATATTATTTAATCACGAATCTCCTAGGCGCGGAGAAACTTTTGTTACAAGAAAAATAACTAGAGGACTAGCAAGAATAAAACTTGGTAAAGAAGAAAAATTATTTCTTGGCAATTTAGATGCAAGGCGTGACTGGGGATACGCTCCAGATTACGTCGAAGGTATGTACTTAATGCTTCAAGCCGAAAAACCTGATGATTATATTTTAGCCACAGGAGAAACCCATTCGGTCCGAGAATTTGTTGAATTAGCCGCAAAAAATTTAGATATAGAAATAGAATGGACTGGATCTGGAATAGATGAAAAAGGTATAAATAAAAAAACAGGAAAAACTATTATAGAAATTGACCCTGATTATTTTAGACCAGCTGAAGTTGATTTCTTACTTGGCGACTATAGTAAAGCCAAAAATATTCTTAATTGGCAGCCAAAAATAAAATTTTCAGAATTAGTTAAACTAATGGTTGAATCTGATTTATTAATAGAACAAAAAAGATAAAGGAATAAATATGATGAAAAAAGATGATAAAATATTTGTTGCTGGTCATAATGGCTTGGTGGGGTCTGCTATTTTAAGAAAATTACAAAAAAAGGGCTACAAAAATATAATAACACGAACCAGAAAAGAGTTAGATTTATTAAATCAGACTAAAGTAAATAATTTCTTTAAAAAAGAAAAACCAACATACGTTTTTATGGCTGGTGCTAAAGTAGGCGGCATTATGGCTAATAAGAACTACCCAGCAGATTTTATATATGAAAATCTAATGGTTAATGCAAATATTATTAATGCTAGCTATAAAAATAATGTAAAAAAATTAATTTTTCTGGGCAGTTCTTGTATATATCCAAAAATGGCGCCACAACCAATAAAAGAAGAATTTTTATTAACTTCCCCTCTAGAAAAAAGCAATGAAGCTTATGCTATAGCAAAGATAGCTGGAATAAAAATGTGTGATTACTATAATCAACAATATAATACAAAGTTTATTTCAGTTATGCCGACAAATCTCTATGGTCCAAATGACAATTTCCATATTGAAAATTCTCATGTTTTACCAGCATTAATCCGAAAATTTCACGAAGCAAAAATAAATAACGATAAAAAGATAATTCTATGGGGAACAGGAAAACCAAAAAGAGAGTTCCTACATGTAGATGATTTGGCTGATGCTTTAATATTTATAATGAATAATTACAAAAAATTAGAAATGATTAACATAGGCACAGGAGAAGATCTTAGTATTTTTTCTTTAGCAAAAACTATTAAGAAAATAGTTGGATTTAAAGGAAAGATTGAATGGGATAAAACAAAACCAGATGGAACACCAAGAAAATTACTTAATATAAAACGTTTAAATGAACTAGGTTGGCATGCAAAAATTGATTTAAATATTGGTATTAAAAATACTTATAAATGGTTTTTGAAAAATCAAAACAACATAAGAAAATAATATGCTTATTAAACTTATAAAATCAACATTTTATAAAGAAAAAGAAACAAAGAATAAATTATGTGAATTTATTAAAAGTTCAGATCAACTAAGCATGGGCTATAAATGCCAAGAATTTGAAAATTTATTTGCATCTTGGCAAGGAAGAAAATATTGTACAATGTTTAATTCTGGTAGTTCAGCTAATTTGGCTTTAATACAGGCTTTTCTAAATACTGGAAAATTAAAGAAAAATGATTTTATTGGATTTTCTGGAATAACCTGGGCAACAAATGTAATGCCTATTATTCAATTAGGACTTCAGCCAATTCCTGTGGATGTAGAGCTTGAAACATTAAATTGTTCAGTAAAAAATTTAAAAGAAACTTATAATAAATATAAAATTAAAGCTTTTTTTATTACTAATCTTCTTGGCTTTTCGGATAATATAGAATCAATAAAAAATTTTTGTAAAAAAAATAAGATATTATTATTAGAAGATAATTGTGAAGGGCTTGGGTCAGAATATAATAAAATTAAACTAGGAAATTTTGGATTTGCATCCTCTTTTTCTTTTTTTGTTGGACATCATCTCTCAACAATAGAAGGTGGTGCCATTTTAACTGACAACAAAAATCTAGACACGGCCGTAAAAATGATAAGGGCTCATGGTTGGGATAGAAATTTGCTAAAATCAGATCAAATAAGTATTCGTAAAAAATTTAAAGTTGACAATTTTTATTCAAAATATACTTTCTATGATTTAGGATACAACTTAAGACCAACTGAAATTAACGGCTTTTTAGGAATAGAACAATTATCTTTCATAAATGAAATGATAGAAAAAAGAGAAAATAATTTTAAAAAATTTATAGAAATATATAAAAATCCTGATTTTATAAAAATAAATTCATTTGTAAGTAAAAATTCTAATTTTGCTTTTCCCATAATCTGTAAAAATAAAGCTAAACAAAAACATTATATAAAAAAATGTACAGATGCTGGGATAGAAGTAAGACCTATAGTGGGCGGGATTATGACCGAACAGCCATTTTTTAAAAAATATACAAAACAAAATAAATTTAAATTATCTAATTCAAAAATAATTCATGAAAATGGTTTCTATTTTGGAAACAACCCCGAAATGACTAAAAAAGAGATTGAATATATTATAAAGACATTAAGATATGCCAACTAAAATACTTATTACTGGAGGCAGCGGCTTTCTTGGACAAAATATTATTCAAAAAATAAAACAAAGATATAAAAATTGGGAAATTTATAATTTATCAAAAACAGCTATAAATGATAAGAGAATAAAAAACATAAAAATAAATGCCGAAAAAGACAAATTCCCAAATATAAATATTGAATTTGATTATATAATAAATACTCTTGCTCTCTCTAATGTTAAATATTGCAATGATTTAAAAAAGGCAGAAAAGGTAAATATAGAATTTACCAAGAACCTCTTATTTTTTGCTAAAAAACAAAAAAATTTAAAAAAATTTATTCATATTTCATCAATAATAATTTATGATAATCTTAATACCCCCCCAGTAAAAGAAGATGCTAAATTATACTTTAATTATAGTAACTACAGTTTCACAAAGGGCATGGCTGAAAATTACGTAAATTATTACTCTCAAAAACTTAATCTCTCTTTTATAATTTTTCGTTTAGCAAATATTTATGGACCTTACCAACAATATATTAATTCCCCATTCTTAATACCAAGTAAAATAGTACAAGGATTAACTGATGGAAAAATAGAAGTTCTTAATCTCTCCCCTAAAAGAGACTGGATATATTCAGAAGATGCTGCTGACGCAATAATAAAAGCACTAAAAACAACTTACAAAGGTATACTTAATCTTGGTAGTGGTAAGGGAGAAAGTGTTAAAAAAATAGTAACAGAAATATCAAAAAACTTAAAAGTAAAAATTGTGTCATTAAACAAGGAAACAAGTGGTCCTCTTAATTTTTACTGCGATATCAAAAAAACAAAAAATATTTTAAATTGGAAACCAAAAACTAATATAAAAAATGGAATAAAAAAAACAATAAATTATATAAAAAATTATGAAAATAGCAATAGCGGTTTACGATCTTAATATAAAAGGAGGAACTCAAAGACAAGTGCTTGAATTAGCTGTTTGTTTAAAAAACTTTGGACACCAAGTTGATGTTTACACCTGTTTTTATGATAAAGAAAACTGCTACACAGAATTATGTGAACAATTGAACATTATCTTTGTAAAAAAAGGAGAGCAATCTCATACTAAATTATCAAAAATAAAAAGGAGGTTAAATATTTTTAAATTAAGTGAAGAATTAACTACTCTTAAAAATTTAATAAAAAAAAGAGAGAATTATTATGACGTTATAAATATTCATGATTATGAGGTTTATAAAATAGCAAAGCATATAAAAAATGATAA
>CAZMJW010000083.1:0-4702 GCA_964566915.1 uncultured Gammaproteobacteria bacterium | reverse complement strand
ATTTGTTCTTTTCCCATATTTTTTGATTATATCATATAAAATATTAATTCATTGTCTTATAATTATATTTATAAATATAAGTTCCGACTTCATCCCAAGTCGAGAGCCAAATAGAAAACCCCTCGAAAGAGGGTTTTCTATTTGGCTCCCTCTATACAACAAAATCCGAATTTATTTCCAAACTAATTTAAACGAATCTTAATCTTACGCTCGACTTTTATAATTTCCTCTAATATATCTACTACGCTCTACTAATGTATTAATTCTAAAGTGGAATTAAAAAATGGAATTGGAAAATGGAAACAAAATTTTGGGGATATGGATTTCCATTTTCCTCGGCTTTGGTTTTTGGCGAGATTTCGGATTTAGCCCGCAAGAGGGGTTTGGGGAGGAATGCGGGCGGAATTTTTGGGTGGTATTTCATAACTTCTTAAATAATGTTAATATAATAATACAATATAAAGATTAAGGAGCTATTAATATAATTATAGTAATATATTACAATGAATGCAAGTAAAATATCCGAAAATATAAAGAAATACAGGAATAAAATGAATGTATCACAAGACAGATTATCTAAGCTTGCAGATGTTACTTATAATACAATCATTAAAATTGAATCTGGTTCTAATACTAATCCTACTATTGATACCCTTACTAAAATTGCGAAAGCCCTTGGAGTTTCGGTGGATGAATTATTAAAATAATTATATATTATATGGAAAATATAACTCAAAAAAAAGAAATATCAGTAGACAAAATAATTAATAATGAGGAAATTGTATTGACTCAAGAACAAAAAATTCAAAAGGTAGATGAGATGATTCTTTTTTTTAAAAATGGACATCATGAATATGCTGCAGAAATCATGAAAGAATATAATTTATCAATAGACTCAATCCAAACTGTTGTTTTAGAAAAAATTCAATCTCTAATCCACGAATATTATAATGTTTCAACTGCTGTTGAAATTAAAAATAAATTTAATTTGCCAGAAGAATTAATTCAACCTTTTATCGAAAGTGAAATAATAAATAAAATAAAATCTGGAGACATGGATACAGCTATTCAGCTAAGATATGGATTTAATATATCAGAAGATTTTATTAAATCAGAAGAAGTTACATCTCTCGCAAATGAACAAATGGCTAAATATTTATTATTTAAAGGTAATATTCAGGCTGCTTTAGAAATAAAACGTGGATTTAATATATCAGAAAAAATAATTTTATCTTCTATAGAAGATAATCTAAAAAGAATAGAAAAATCAATAACTCTTGAAAGTGAAAAAAGACTTTTTATTTTTATTTCTAAAATAATAGAAAAATTTAATATCTCACTAGAATCTATTGCACCTATATTTAAAAGTTACTTTATTAATCTTATATCTAAAGACAATCATCGTTATCTTGATTCAGGTATTCGTTTTAAAAACCATTTTAAATTACCAGAAAATACTGATGACATACAACTTCTTGGAAAAGAAACTGTGATAGAAATATTAAAAGAAAAATCAATTTATTTTATTGACGTAACAATGGAAATTGCTAAATCTTTTAATTTATCGGATGAATTTATAAAATCAGAAGAAATTAAATCTATAGTATTAAATAAATTAAAGACCAATATTGATTCAATTTCTTGGACAAATGAGAAAGTTTTAGAAATAAAAGAGTTTTTTGATTTATCAGAACAATCTGTGAAGCTACTCGCCAGAGAAAAAATAATTTATTCTTTGTTTTCTATTGACAATGTCAGTTGTGCATTGGAAAGAAAAAAATTTTTTAACTTATCAGAAGATATTTTAAAAACAACTGAATTTGAATTATGTATTAAAGAATTAGCTGTAAAGAGTTTAACCGCAAAAAACTTTAATGATATTATGGTACTTAAAAATGAATTTTATTTATCTGAAGAATCTATTCAAGTTATTGCTCTAGAAAAAATGATTACATATCTACAAGGAAATGATATTAATAATGCCATTCAAATTAAAGAGCTCTATGGTTTATCGGAGGAACTATCTCAGTCTGCTTGTAAAAGCGCAATTGTAAAAAACCTATCTAATAAAAAATTTGATTTGACTTTAAAAATTAAAGATAATTTTAATGTATCTGATGAATTTATTAAATTAAGTGCTAAAAATGAGATAATAAATTGTTTATCAAGTGATAAAATAAAAACTGCATCCGAGATAAAAAATATATTTTTACAAGAAACTAAGGATGAAGAAATTGAAAAGATCGTTGAAGATTATTATGGAGGAAATGGTGATAAATTGAATTTAAAAACACTAGGTGAATTAGTAGAAGCCTTTCCTCAATATCAAGATAAAGTAGATGAACTTGTTCTTAAATTAAAAATTAATACAAACCCAGAATATTTAAAGTTATACCAAACTTTAATTGAGAAAAAAGCAGATAGCTCTTTTGCTATATGTATCTTCTTACAGACCCCTGAAGTTAGAGGATGGTATTTAGAGGCGGTAGAACATATAGGTTCAGATATAATGATGTCCTATTTTACAAGATTTAATCAAACACGAGTTGGTCAAGGAAAATATCTTGATTTACATGATATGTTATATTGGACTCCAAGCTTAAAACGATTAGATACAAACGAAGCTAGGTCTGTCTTATCTGCTATTCAATCTGTTGATGAATCTACAGAGTTGAAAGATTTTATTAGCAGATATGATAAAACTAAAGATAAACTTGCAGAAAAAGAAGGACCAATAAAAAGTTTACGTGAACTCAAAAAAAGAGTTATAGCTATTGAATCAAATATAGATCTTTCAAAATTTCCTCCTGAAGTTTGTGATATTATTTCAGCCCCGGGTTTCAACTTATCAGCTCTAGCAAGAATGAGTGAACGGAAAATATTTAATGATTTAATAGAAAAAAGATTAGATATAACTCAACCATTTACACCACATAAGAGAGTTTCATACGGAAGACCATTAAATGAATCTCTTAAAGAAGGATTAGGATCTTTCCGGGAAAAAATTAGAGGAACAGCAAAAGACGATAAAAAACTATTTCACGATTTAAAAATATTACTTCAGCAGAAACCTATTGGAGGTAAAAATTTGCAACCCCAAGATTTACTTAGAGAAATACCTCCTGAGCTTGAGCAAACTATTTCTGAAATGTTATTAAATCAAGGAGTAAATCTTGGGCCAAAAATGGAGGCAAATGTTCATGCAAAATCTGATCCACAAGGATGGGTATGTGGAAATTATACCGATTGCTGTATGCCTTTTGGTGATTCAAAAAATGATGATTATATGTTTAATCCCGCAACCCAGTATTTTACTATTAAATACAATGATCGCATTGTTGCCCAATCTGTTGTTGTTAATGCTATAGATATTAGTAATAATGATCCAGTTATTATATTAGATAATATAGAAGTAGCAAATAATTATAAAGAACAAGCCCCATTACTCGCTGATATTTATAAAAGATTTTGGTCAGAATATACAGATAAACCTGTTAAAATAGGAGAAGGATATCTCGATTTAATTCCTCCTGGTGCCACAATTGAGGAAAATAAATATAGACCAACCCATCAACTAGAATATTCTGATGCTACGGGCTCTAATATATATAATCTCTCAAAAGAATTATCTATTGAATCTTTAAATAAAATTGTTTCTTTTGCAAATCTTACAGAGCGAGATGCTGAAATAATAAGTAAGCTTGAATCTGAAATTTATCCAGAAGATCAACAGCAAGGAAAAGCAGAGGTTTTAGAAATTATTAAAAAACAAAGAGAATTAGAAGTTCCTGGAGCTGCTTCGAGTTTTATGGTAAAACAAGGAAAAGAAAATGTTGGGTATCTTTTAGTGCTACCAGAAGAATCAACCCTTATATCAGGAGAGAAAGTAGCACATATTTATGATATGGCTATTTTACCAAAATATCAAGATGGAAAAATTGCAAGAAAAATGATGGAGCGAATGTTTGAAGTAACTCGAGCTTATAATGTGCCAGCTATTGAAATGGAAGCTCGTAAAAGTACATCATATGCTCTTCTTTTGAATCCTCGTATTAAACAATGGATGGAATCAAAAGGGTTTGTAATGACAAAAAATGAACTTTTGCCAGAATATTTAGGAGGAGAAGATTTTTATTCTGTTAGATTAGAAAACAAAAATTTTGATATTAATCGACAAAATAATGTTCAAGAAAATAATAATTATCAAAACAATGATTATGAAGACAATAATTATTGGGATGAAAATGATAATTATTATGAAGAAGAGGATACTCGCACAGAAGAAGAAATTGCCGCAGAGTTGGTTTTAAACTATAAACCAAATACAAAAGGAACTCCTATGTCTAATATAATTGATGAAGATAGTTTGGAGGCATTAGATAGAGTGAAAAATAATCTAAATAATTAAATCACTATTTTATTTCCCGGAGTGAAATATTGGGGTCAGCCACTATTTATGATAAAATATTATTATGCCAAGAATAAAAAGAACTAATGTTGGTGGATATGTATATCATGTATTAAACAGAGCAAATGCAAGCGCTCATTTTTAAAGACTATTGATTATATAATACCGTGAAGAAATTTGGATTAGAACAGACATTAAGAATGGTGGGAAGGCCAAAGAGTAGTGGCTGACCCCAATATCTGACCCCAATTATGACCCCAATTACTAAAAATGGTGGCTGACCCCAATTCTTGA
>CAZMJW010000082.1:0-4706 GCA_964566915.1 uncultured Gammaproteobacteria bacterium | reverse complement strand
TGTCGGTAGTTTTGGTAACATTTGGGGTTCGTCTGTTTTTGGTTCTCGCTCGTCTTACCTCGTCTTCCACTCGTCGGGTGCAGGCATTAGCTACTACTACCGGGCTTACGGTTACTCTGTCCGCTGCCTCCGTGATTAACAGGGACCGGAGGGCTCTGATTTGACTATTACCCCGCCATCTTTAGTGGCGGGGTTTTTGTTATTCTATAAACCACCAGCGTAGCTGGGGTGTGTACGTTTGAAAGCGAAGCTGTATACTAAAACCAGTCCGGCAGGGCTGGTTTTAGTGGTACGTTAACAAGTAAAATTATGAATAATAATCAAACAAGAAGACGTACTATACGTACATTATCACATTGTTTTTATGATTTAAAGTACCATTTAGTATGGACCCCTAAATTTCGAGGTAAGGTATTAAATACTACCTATATTAAAAATGAACTAAGAAGAATATTTGAATCAATAACAAAGTGGAAACATTGGGAAATAATAGAGCTATCAATTCAAGAAGATCATATTCATCTTTGCATTTTAGCAACACCAAGAGATTCTATTTCATATATCATGCAAACAATCAAGGGTAAATCATCAGCCTGGTTAAAGAAGAAGATAAAAAGAAAACATGGTCTTTATGAAAAGCATTCTCTTTGGGCGAGAGGTTATTTTGTTTCAACCATAGGTATTGATGAAGATATAATCAAAAGATATGTTAGTCATCAAAATCATCACAACGAAATAGATCAACCATCTCTTTTTGATAAATTAACATCTTAGCTAAATCAAACTACTAAAACTAACTCTGCCGGCATGGCCGGCAAAAACAAAGCCACCAGTCCTCAGACTGGTGGTCGTTTACTATTTTTAGTAATTGTATTACTATTTGTAATTAGTTTAGTTTAGTTATGGCGTGATAAGGTTATATTAATATAAAAATACCCCTCTTGTTTTAGAAGGGTATTTTAATTTTCTGATTTTATGACTATTGATTTATTTCTTACTCTTAAACAAAACATTCTTAATCTTATCAGCTAATACTTTTGAATCTTTTAGGTTTCTTTGATGCATGTTTCTGCCAATTGCTATTCCATTTGTTCCAGTTTTAATTTGTAGTTTTAGAAAATCAATAATATCTTCTTCTTTTCTTTGACTACCACCAACACAAATGATCTTTGTTTCTCCAGCTGCTTGTATTACTTCTTTATATTTTTCTGCGGCTTCTTGGCGATTTTTTAAATGATATGGATATTTAACTTTGACGAAATCTGCTCCTAGTGAGGAGGCAACCCCAGCTCCACCAGCTATTGTATGAATATCGTTTTCATTAATACCTTTACCACGAGGATACATCCATAAAACGAAAATTAGACCATTCTGATGGGCTTTAAAAATTGCTTGAGCAGCTGCTCTTAACATTTGACCTTCGTGTTTGTGACCAAGATATATGGTATAACCTATTCCGGTAATTTTAAGTTTTGAATCTTTTTTAAACTTTACAATATCATCTACATCCCAAAGTGCCTGACTAGAATCTTTTTCATCATTTGGTCCAATATTAGTTTTGGCATTAATTTTAACAATATAGGGGATATCTTTATATTTTTTTCCATATTTAGCGATCAAACCAAGATTAGTTGCCAAAATACCACCTTTTGAAGCTTTAGTAATTTTAAATAGATGTTCAGGACTTGCATCTTCGGGGCTAATATTTATTCCCCAAAAATCATCGTTTAAATGTTCAATTTTTTGATCACCGGCTATCAAAAACATATTTTCACTGTTATTAGTGGATAGTTGATAGTTTTTTTCAAATTCTTTAATTTTATTACTTGGTACATCAAGCGGGATATTGATTTTTTTCATAAATTTATTTATATATTTATAATAATATGATATTATTATATTGTTGAATAATTCTAAAATTATTATAGCATTATATGGAAAAAAATAAAAAAGATAATGAAGAAATATTAAATGAAGCTGATTTTTTAGCAATCGGTGATGACTTTGACGAGAATCAAGGAGTGATGATTGATGGGCAGGTTATATCAGATCATAGTGATGATGTTGAGCAATTAAAGAAAGACAAGGAAGAGTTAACAAATTTTGAAAAAAATGAGTATTATAATAAAAAGTCATTTAAAAGAATGGGTTGGGGGCTTTGGTTGGCAGAAAATAGAAAAAATATTACTAAAGTAATTATTGTTTTGTTGATAATTATGTCCTCGTTTTTCTTTATTTACTCTATTTACAATTTAGTAATTTATTTTAAGGCAGATAATCCAGCTGAACAAGGTATTGATAATAATCTGGTCTTGGAGAATAAACCAAAACCGTCAAACCTTAGATTATCGGGTGTAACTAAATTTTCATCTTCTCAAAGTGATGATTTGTTAGCGATTGTTAAAAATGATAATAATAATTATTATTCAATATTTACCTATTGTTTTGTTCAAGGGGGGGATGATTTGAATTGTCAAGAAAGTTTTGTGTTTCCTGGTGAAGAAAAGTATATCTTTTCACTTGGTCTTAAATCAGTTGATTCAGGTCAATCACCACAAATTGAGTTAAGAGATGTTTCTTTTAAAAGAGTTGATAATAAACAAATTCCTAATTTTGAGTTATTTAAAAACGAAAGGTTGAATTTTCCTGTTTTAGATTTAGAATTTTCTCCAGCTTCATCTAAGGTTTCTAATGTTATTGATTTAAATAATTTAACATTTATCATTGTTAATGAAAGCGCTTATGGTTATTATGAAATGCCTTTAAATATTTTTATATATAATGGACAAACATTAATTGGAGTGAATCGTTATGTTGTAGAAGATTTTAAAAGCGGGCAAGGTAAAGATATTAATATAAGTTGGCCAGGAGATTTAAGAAACGCCAATCGGGTTGAAATAATTCCTGATATCAATATCTTTATAGAAGATGTTTATTCTAGTTATAAAGGAGATTAATTTATTATGCTTTCTAAAATAAAACTATATTTAAAAAAAATTGATTGGATAATTTTATTTTCAGTCATTTTTTTAATAGCCTTTGGTTTAATAGAGATATATAGTATTTCACTTGGACAAGGCGAGCTCGATTCTTTAAACTTTCAAAAACAATTAATGTTTTCATTAATTGGTATAGTTTTATTATTTATTTTTACCTTTGTAGATGCTTATTTTTTAAAAAGTTTGAGTCGTTATTGGTATATTCTCTCTATTTTATTATTAGTGGCTGTTTTAATATTTGGTCAAGAAATTAGAGATACTAAAGGATGGTTTTATGTTTTTGGTTTTGGTATTCAACCGGTAGAGTTGATTAAGGTATCTTTAATAATTATATTAGCCTCTTATTTTTCTAATTTAGCCTCAAAGATTAAAACTTTTCGTCATTTTTTTATTTCCGGTTTTTTGACTTTAATTTTTTTCCTTCTTGTTATTGCTCAACCAGATTTTGGTTCTGCTATGATGCTTTTTGCAATTTGGTTGATTATGATGCTAGCAGCTGGTTTTTCTAAAAAATATTTTATCTCTTTATTTTTAATTGGAGCAATTTTATCTTCAATGGCTTGGGTATTCTTTTTTAAAGATTATCAAAAAGATAGAATACTAACCTTTTTGGATCCTTCCAAGGCGAGCTTAGAGTCTGGTTATAATGTTAATCAAGCAATGATAGCAATTGGATCAGGAGGTTTAACCGGAAAAGGCGTCGGCTTTGGTTCTCAGTCTCAGCTTAAGTTCTTACCAGAAGCGCAAAATGATTTTATTTTTTCAGTTATAGCTGAAGAATTAGGGTTTTTAGGAGTGTCTTTGCTTTTATTGTTTTATGCCATATTTTTCTTTAGAGCCTTGATTGTATTGCCTAAAATCAAAAATGATTTTGGTGTTTATTTAATAATTGGAGCCTTAGGCTTGATTTTTATTCAAATGTTTATTAATATTGGTATGAATATAGGTATCGTACCTATTGTTGGCTTATCACTACCATTTGTTAGTTATGGAGGAAGCTCTCTTCTGTCTTTAATGGTTTTGGTGGGTATTATGGAAAATATAATAATAAAATCAAAAATTAATTACTAAATTTATGGACTTTAAATTAAAAGCACAACTAAGAGAAAAAGGAGAAAAGTTATCAAAGGATTTTATCCCTGCAATTATGTATGGAAAAGGAATTGATAATAAAATTATTAAAGTAGCTAAAAATGAATTTGAAAAGGTTTTTTCAGCTGCTGGAGAATCAAACTTAATTGATTTGGAAATAGATTCTGAAAAATCAAAAGTATTAGTTAAAGATACTCAAAAAGATGTTTTAAAACATACAGTTTCACATATTGATTTCTATCAAGTAAACATGAAAGAAAAATTAACTACAGAAATTCCTTTAAATTTTGTTGGAGAGCCAAAGGCAGTAAAAGAATTAAATGCTATGTTCACTAAGGATATAGATGCAGTTGAAGTATCTTGTTTACCAACTGATTTGGTTGATCATATTGATGTTGATGTTAGTGGATTAGCAAACTATGATGATTCAATTAGATTATCTGATATCATTCTTCCAAAAGGAATTGAACTTGAAGCAGAATTTTTAGATACAATTGTAGCTAGTGTTAGAGAACCAAGAAAAGTTGAAGAAGAAGCTCCGGTTGAAACTGAAGAAGAAAAGAAAGAAGAAGGAAAAGAAGAAAAGAAAGAGGAAGAGAAGAAAGACGGGGAAAA
>CAZMJW010000081.1:0-4715 GCA_964566915.1 uncultured Gammaproteobacteria bacterium | reverse complement strand
AGGGGAATAAAGGAATGTTTAAGTGCCGGAATGGAAGTAAAAATTATAACACTACCTTCAGGAAAAGATCCTGATGAGTCTTTAAAAAATAACCCAGATGAATTAAATAGAGGAGCACAACTTGCTCAATCTAAAACAAATACTGATTTTGATGATTATTACAAAAAACCGATTGAAAATGCTAAATCAGTTTTAGAATATAATTTTGAAAAACTATCCAAAGGATTAGATTTAAATGTATTAAATAATAAAAAAATTGTTCGTGATTCAATGTTTGAAATGATTTCCTATATCAGTGATAAAACTGAACAAGGCTATTGGTTAAAAAAAATTAGTGATGATTTAGGTTTTGCCGAAGTTGATGTCAGGGAGGAATTTTTAAAGAAATATGGAAAAACTGATAATAGACACAAAGCTTATAATCAATATAGAAAAGAAGATAAAAATTTTAAGATAATAAACAAAAGTCGTGAAGAAAGATTAACAGAGCTTTTTTTATCAATTCTTTTAAAGAACAATACTTTAATTGATTATTCATTAAAGAATATAGAACCAGAGAATTTGTTAAATGAAAAGTATACATCATTTTACAAACATTTAATTATTCATTATAATAAGGCCGGTTCATTTAGCTATCCTGATTTTAAAGAAAGTATCACATCCAATAATCAGTTTTCGGAAGATATGTTAAGAGAGTTATCTCTTTTAGCTGAAAAAGAATATTATGATTTATCAGATCAAGATTTGAAAAATCAATTGTTAAATATAATAATAGAGTTAAAAAAATTTAATAAACAAAATAGAATAACTAAATTATATAAAGAAATCGAAGAAGCAGAGAAAAATAAAGATAGTGTAAAGGCAGATAAACTTATGTCCGAGGTAAAAAAAATTATGGACCAATAAAAATATGCCAAAAACAACAAAAAAAACAAAGAAAACCGTTTTGAAAAAACCGGTAGAAAAAAAGGCAAAAAAAACAGTTAAAAAAACTGAAATTAGCACCAAAAAGGCGACTAAGAAATTATCTAGCGCAAAAAATATTAAAGGTGCCAAAAAAACAACAAAAAATGTAACGGAAAAGAAAAAAACAGATAAAAAAAATGTTTCTAAAAAGGTGGTTAAAAAGACTAAAAATATAAAAACCACAAAGATCTCTAATAAAACTAAAATAAAAAAAGAAGTGCCACAAAAGAAAAAGAAGCTTGTCAAAAAGCCAATACCAAAAGAAAAAAAAGAAATCGTTAAACCAAGCGATGAAAAGTTAAGAGCGATTATCGAAAAAGGAAGACTTAGAGGTTTTGTTACTGAAACAGAACTATTGTATCTATTTCCTGAAGTTGAAGAATATGTTGATGATTATGATGTTTTTTTAGGAGATTTAATAAAAAACGGTATTCAAATAATGGAAGATACTGGAAGAATACTTGGATCTGATGATAAAAAAAGTCCAGAAGAAATAGAAAAAGCTAAAAATTCTGCTTTAAGCGTAGATTTATCTAAACTTAGTTCAGATTCTGTGCAGATGTATTTAAAAGAAATTGGTAAAGTTCCTCTTTTATCAGGTGCAGAGGAAGTAGAGTTAGCAAAAAGAAAAGAAAAAGGAGATAGAGAAGCAGAGAGAAAAATAATTGAAGCAAACTTACGTTTAGTAGTTTCAATTGCCAAAAAATTTGCTGGAGCAAAAGGAATGAGTCTTCTTGATTTAATTCAAGAAGGAAATATTGGTTTATTTAGAGCAGTAGAAAAATTTGAATATAGAAAAGGATATAAATTTTCTACTTATGCAACCTGGTGGATAAGACAAGCTATTACTAGAGCTTTAGCTGATCAATCAAGAACTATTCGTATTCCAGTTCATATGGTTGAAACTATTAATAAATTTCAACAAATACAAAGAAACTTAATTCAAGAATTAGGAAGAGAACCAATGGCTGAAGAAATTGCTGCTGAAATGGGAGAAGAAGTAAAAAAAGTTAGATATATTATGAAGATTTCTCAAGATACAATTTCACTAGAAACAACTATTGGGGATGATGGCGAAGATTCTACTTTAGAAGATTTTATTGAAGATGTTAAAAATATTACCCCAGACAGAGCTGCCGCCCTTCAATTGTTAAAAGATTACGTAAAAAATATTGTATCTCAATTATCACCTAGAGAACAAAAGATACTGGAAATGCGTTTTGGTTTAACCGATGGTGTTGCTCATACCTTAGAAGAAGTGGGAAGGGAGTTTGAAGTTACCAGAGAGAGAATTAGACAAATTGAATCTAAAGCTTTGGAAAAAATTAGGAAGCTTAAGGGACTTGAAAAGTTACAAGACTTTAACGGATAAATTAATATTTTTTTATCGAAAATTTATAGCCGCGACCATTGAATGTATGTATCAATTCGCGGTTTTTGTTTTTATTTATTTTTATCTTTTTTCTTAAACTAGCAATATGAGTTTCAATGGTATTGGAAAACGGATCCGCGTTATAATCCCAAACATTTTCCAGTATTTGACTACGAGAAACAATATCATCCTTGTTTAAAAAGAAAAATTCTAAGAGGCAAAATTCTTTCTTTGTTAGATATATAGATTTTCCTGATCTTTTAACTATTCCTTTATCTGAATCAAGACTTAAATTATCTATTTTATCTATTTTTTCTTTAATTAAAGGAGGACGACTTAAAAGCGATTTTATTCTTAAAATAAGTTCATCTAAAAGGAATGGCTTAGCTAAGTAGTCATCAGCTCCTGCTTTAAAGCATTCTTGTTTATTTTTTAATTCATTTTTAACAGTAAGAAAAATAATTGGTACTGGTATTTTATCAGCTCTTATTTCTTTTAATACTTCCAAGCCATTCTGTTTGGGAAGAAAATAATCAAGAATTATTAAATCATATTTAGCCGTTCTGGCCTTAAAAGAACCATCAAGTCCATCATTAGCAATATCTACCAAGTATTGCTCTTTTTCTAGACCCTTTTGAATAAAAGAGCTAATTTCTTTTTCATCTTCAATTAAAAGAATTTTCATATATTTTATTTTAATAAATTAGATTATAAATATAATAATTAGCTAATTAATAATATTTAAATCATAATTAAATTTTTATTGACAAAATAATAAAACTTAGTTGATTTCTTGAAACAAGCTTGTATTAATGATAATATGTAAGTAGCTTAATTATCATTTTAAGCATAAAAATTAATATGAAAAAAATATCGAATAGTGAAATAAAGGGAGCCAGTGATTGGTTGCCAGATGAGTTTGCATTGCGCAAATATATTTTTGATTGCTGGAGAAGGGTTTGTAAACGTTATGGTTTTGAAGAATACTTAACTCCACTTTTAGAAAAAGCAGAAATATACAGAGCTAAATCAGGCGAAGATGTTGGTGGAAAAGAACTTCTTGTTTTTAAGGATTTAGGAGACAGGGAATTAGCAATTAGACCAGAAATGACACCATCTGTTGTTCGTCTTGTTTCAAAAAACTTTAAAAGTGAAGCAAAACCTATTAAGTATTTTTCTATAGCTAATTTTTTTAGAAATGAAAAACCACAAAGAGGACGAAATAGAGAGTTTTGGCAATTAAACTGTGATATATTTGGTTCAGATAGTTTAATGTCTGATTTAGAAATGATAGAACTTGCAATTGATATTATTTTAGAGTTTAATCCACCAAAGAATTCTTTTATTCTTAAGATTAATAATAGACAGCTTTTAGATGAATTTTTAAATTATATTGAGGTTGAAGAAGAAAATAGAATTAAGGTTTTACGCATTCTTGATAAAAAAGATAAATTAAGTGAAGGTGATTTTGAGAAATCATTAATAGATTTAAATTTAACTGAAAAACAAGTTAAAAATATTAATGTATTTTTGATAGGTGAAAAGTCAGAAAGTTTTTTAAATTTAATAAATGAAAGTGAAAAGATCGAAAGTATTTATCAAGGTTTAAAGAAATTCATTACAAATCTTATAAACGATGGTTATGGTGATTTTATAGTATTTGATCCATCAATTATTAGAGGTTTTGATTATTACAATGGAATTGTTTTTGAGGTTTTTGATTTAAATCCAGAGAATAATAGAGCAATTTTTGGTGGTGGAAGATATGATGGATTAGCTAAAATATTTGGTGAAGAAAATTTTTCTGCTCTTGGCTTTGCTCCAGGTGATGAGACAACAAAACTATTTTTAGAAAGTTGGGGTCTTCTGGAAAATATTAAAAATAATATTAATGATAATCTATACTATTTACCAATTATTGATATTAGTTTATTAAAGGAAACCAGAAATTTAGCTAAAAGACTAAGAGAAGAAGGAAAAGATGTTTTAATCTCTTATGACGAGTTAAAGATTGCTAAGGCTTTTAAATTTGCCCAAAAGAAAAAGATTAAAAATGTTATTATTTTTGGCAGTCAAGAGAAAGAAAATGGTTGTTATAAGCTTAAGAATTTAGAAAGTGGTTTAGAGGAAATTATAAAAATAAATATATAAAATTAAAAACTATGAAAAAGATTATTTATCCTATTTTGTTGGTTTTTCTTTTTGTTTTCTCCGTTATTTTTGGAGCAAATGATTTAGCAAAAGCAGGTGAATCACCGTTTACTCTTGGTGATGGCAGTGAATCAAACCCTTATCAAATTGAAAACTGTGAACAATTTCAAGCAATTGATACTTCGGTTGAGCTTTGTGAAGGAGAAGTTTGTCAAACGACATATCC
>CAZMJW010000080.1:0-4717 GCA_964566915.1 uncultured Gammaproteobacteria bacterium | reverse complement strand
TAGAAATAAAAATGATAAAATAAATATTTTTTTATTCATAGTATTATAAATTAAAAATCGGGCCTTTATTTATTACAAACTAAAACATTTCTTATTTAAATTTTCTGAACATTTATTAAAATATTATGGACAAGTATAAGCCTTTCTCCAGCCAGCATTAATAGCTTCTTTTTCAGTACAAAACCACTTCTCTCCATATCTTTCGTCTATAGTTGTCGCATCATAATATTCGCAACCGGACAGGTGGTAGATTTTCTCTCCCGTATTATAACCGATATTACCCTTTATAAGGCATTTAACAGTATCAACATTCGCTATTTGTTTATCGCGCTCTGCAATAACTTTCAATGACAAATTTTCACCTTCTATATTATTATTATCAATTTTTTTGTCTACTTCAGCAAAACTAAAATATAAAGCATCAATACTTTCAGAGGTTGTCACCCCAGTATTTAAAAGATATGTTAGCTCTCTCTTAATATTATTCAAAATACCTATACTGGTATCTAGTAATTCAATTTGTTTGTTTTTGTTATTTATTAACAATTTAGCTAATCTTTTAAATTCATAATATTCTGAATTTTCAATGATTTGTTTCTCTATCATTTTTATTGTAAGCAGGGTTGTATTTTTTAGCTCTACTCCAGTGGATATTAATTTATCAATTGCCAAAATTTCACTATTTATTTCATTGTTACTACTTATAAAATCTAACGGTTGCATGTCTAAAGATTTTTTGTTCTCACTAGAATCAAGATTATCTTTTTCCACATCCTTGCTTGTAACACTATTACCGCTTGATTTTTTGCTCTGACTCATAGATTCGGTCGTCGCTATGTTTTCCTTCACAAAATAAGCACTATTACTGTCAATTTGATTATTATCAACCTGACTGCAGCCTGACAAAATAAGAATATAAAAAATTAGGGATAAAATGAATTGGAATTTTATTTTTTTCATAATGTGAAATTTTAATATAAATATTTAATAAAAATTAATAGTAACTAATATTAATCGCTCTAAAATTCCAATAATAACTTATCTCTTGCAAAAAAATTAAACCTTTCTTTATATTTTATTCATCTATATTTTATAATTACATAATTTTGACATAGCGCCTTACTCGGGATCGTGGACGAAGTTCGAACTAGTGTGGCTAATATTAGATGATATTTTAACCCTTAATCCATTTATTATTCTATAAATAAATCAGCATTAGAATCGCCTCTAAAATAATTATAAATATTAGCTAAGAATTTGGTTTTTTTAAATTCTTAAAATAATCATCAAATAATAAGTTGGCGAGCCCATCCAAGTCTTCTTTCATTTTTATTAGTTCCTCTTTATTATAATTATCTGCAAGAGGCCCTAATTTCTTTTTAAATGCTTCTAAGCTTATCATATAGTCTTTATTGCTTACCAACAAACCTGAGCTTTTTCTCCTAATAATTCGCTTAAATAGTCTTGAACATCATAATAACCTCCTATTCGATCAATCAGGCCTTCTTTTAAGGCAAGTACTCCCGGCATAGAAGATCCGTCGGCCAATCCCCTTACCTTATCGACTGCCAAACCTCGATTCTCAGCTACACTTTTTATAAAATGCTCATGGATAATATTTAAATCACGCATAATTAGATCTCTTTCTTGTGGTGTCAGAGGTTTATTCGGGTCACCATAGTCTTTATACAAGCCAGTGCTAAGATTATTATAAGTTAGACCCTCTCTTTCATTCTGCTTTACCTTATCAAGATAAGAAAAGGTAACACCAATACTACCAATATCAGATATTTCGGAGGCAAAAATTATATCAGCACCACTCGCTGCCCAGTAGGCCGCTGACAGTGCGCCAGTACGCACAAAAGCGACCGTCGGCTTTTTAGCGCGCTTTAAAGCGCTAGCAATTTCTTCGGCCGCAACCGGATTGCCGCCATAGGAATCAATTTCTACAATAATTGCTTTAATCTCTTCATCAGCTTCAGCTTCATCAATTAGAGCCAATATATACTCTGAAGCAATCTCATCATACAACTGGCTGCCGTCAGCGGCAATATTATCAGCTGAAATATAGGTAGTAATATCACCTCTTAATTCTACTCCATAGACATTACAAATATCATCACCATCCATTCCGTCCTCGTCCATCTCACTCATTTCTTCATATAAGTAAGACATGTCGCCATAAAATAAAGAGTAGTCGAAATTGTAATACAAGTAATCGTCAATTATAAAGACAGCCGCAATCGTAACAATCAAGAAAAACAAAAAACGAAATAGTTTGCGAAACATTTTTTTAATTGACGGTCGCTTCCAATTTTTTGGGTTTAGTTTTGAATAATTAATCTCTGCTTTACAGATTTTAAATTGGAGAATTTTTTTTAAAGTGTTAGACATAAAATTATTTTTTAATGCTAATTATTTCAATATCTGGAGAACATTTATCAGCTGGGGCGCAATCGACTCCATTTATAATTCCTTTAACTGTGTAAACATCATTATAATAATCTGTATTCTCGTCAAACTGAACATTATAATATTTTAAAATATACTTAACCCAATGACCATCCCAACTTGGATTTATGCTCAAATCATCGGCACTCATTAATTCGTTAGAACAAGCCCAGAATATATCGCACGGTTTACTTATATCAATATTTTGATGATCATGATCTAAAACGCAAAATTTAATTCCAGTAATCTGTGAATAATAACTACTTATCTTTGCTTTCCATTCTATAGTTTTACCCTCTTGCCCAGTTTTAAAGTATCCAGGGACGTCAGATTCTTCTTGTTTATTAGACATTAACTCGTTATAGGTCAGTTCCGAATTTTGTGAGCTCACTAAATTATTTTTTGATTTTAGTAATTCAATAATACTAGAAATTTCTTCCTCATAAATTTTATCAACACCGCAACCAGATTTTTCACTTGTAAAGGTATCAATGTAAGAAAATATATAATCAGAACCCATTAACTCGCCCGACAAAAAAAGTTCGTAAATAACAGCCTTTATATTAATATTTGCTCCGTCTTCCTTATTTTCAATCGCTGATATCAATAAAAGATAAGTTTTTTTATTGTTAACTTGGACTAACCTTAATAACTCTCCACTATTACATCCCAGTATTTCTGGCACAACAAAGTCTCTTTCAAAATCAGCAATTTTTTTATCTGGTATCTCTTTAGTAACTAATTTCCAATGACTAGAATTAGGCTCGACTCTACTATTATTAATATGGAAACTATAAATATCTCTATTAAAAGACACGTGATAATCATAATAATCAGCACCAGTGATATGTGAAACAAATACAGCATCATCTGAGCCATTAAAATCTAGATCAATATTATTAACACCTTGATTAAAAGAATATATCTTTACATTATCGTCTTGATAGTCAACTTCAATATTTGAAAATATTTTAACATCATCTAATACCTCAGTATTAACGTCTTTATATTTTTCATTATTCGAGCTACAACCTGATAACAAAATGGTAAAGAATAATATAAGTAAAGTTTTTTTCATATTTTTTTTATCCTTAAATTTTCATCAAAATTGCTAAGGCCATCTATAATCTCTGGAATAGGGCTTTTATCATTAACCAAAATCCAATTTAACCTTGACACTCTAAAACAAATAAATTCCATCTCATAATCTGGTGGTAAACTATTTTTAAAATAAACGACAACGACATCTTTTTTGATTTTTCCCTCTAATTCTCTCCATTCCGGATAAATATCGTCCCTGTTTAATACGTGGCCATCCTTTGGCACAAGATGGTGATTAAGAAAAATTATGTTATGTTCATTTTTCAAGCATTTTTCATATTCTTTTTTATAGTAAGCAAAAATATCAGAAGAATCTACTTGTTTGAATTGGTTATTGTGCAAAATAAAAGACGTATTATTTATAATGGCTGATGCTTTTTCAAGTATTAAGTCTTTCTTTCCAATTAGAAGTAGAATCATAAAAAATTATTTATCTTATTAAGTTTTTATACATATATAGCAAATCTTTCTTTGTCAATTCTTTTTCACTAAAGACGTGCTGAACATTCCAAAGTCCTGAAGAGCAAATTTTTTTATTGGCGCTTTTTAATCCAAGCCAATTTTTGCTACAATAATATTTTTTATGATAAGAAAGTGTTCCTATTATTTTTTGCTCCAAATCTACTCTTTTGTTTTCTGGGTCGAGCATTATAATAAAGCTGATATTATCTTTAATATAATCTGAAACTTTATCTTCTGAATTTAATTTTTCAATTTTTATTAAATGTTTTCTAAATACACTTCTCCTGGATCTCCCAGCTACATGAGTTCTTAATCTCCGTGACAAATTATTACCTTTTCCAACTCTAACAACCCTAATCTCATTATTTATTCTTTCTCCTTTTTCAAACATTAAATATATTCCACCGTCCAAAATATTATTGAGAAAATTATTTTTAAAATTATAAACCTTAGCATCTTTTATAATGTCATATAATTTTTCAGAAATTAATAATTTTTTGCAATCGCTTTTTAGTTCATCTAACTGCATAAATCTTTATTAAAATATCATCAATTTTCATAAAATCTCTTTATTTAATTTTATATATCCTGATTTATCTAGATACTCATTAACAAAATAGTGTTTATCGCGAATGTCAAATGCTTCTTTTGTTTCGGGATTAACCCAAAAATAATAACTATATCTTTTACCATGTATTTTTTT
>CAZMJW010000079.1:0-4766 GCA_964566915.1 uncultured Gammaproteobacteria bacterium | reverse complement strand
AGAAATTTTAGAAAAAATGGATTTGATAAGAGAAGTGGTAAGCGTTGGTTTAGCTAAAAGAGATGAAGAAAAAATAAAGATTAGGCAAATGCTAAATATGGCTAATGTAGTTATTAGAATTGATTCAGAGAGTAACAATGTTATAGAAGATAAATACTTAAATCTAATTACTGATGAATTAAATGTTAGGAAAGTCGATATTCTATTTTTATCAAAAGGTGACCCTGCTTTACCAGAAAATGAAAAAATTAAAGTTGAACTTGATACAAATATTACTGATGACTTAAAGTATGAAGGAATTAAAAGAGATTTAATTCGCTTTATCAATATGATTCGTAAAAATAACGGTTTAAATAGAGGAGATTTAGCGAAAGTAATAATTGAAACAGAATCAAGTGATATTTCTAATACTTTAGATAAAATGTCTGAAGATATTAAAAAAGAAACATTAAGTGAAAGCATTGAAATTAAAAAAAATGTTGAAACAGAAAATAAAGTAGTTAAAATAAACGGAGAACAACTTAAAATTGAAATTATTAAATAATCTTTGATAATTATTGATTTTTTGCTATAATATATACAAGTAAATTAATAAAATTTATTAAATAACAATAAAACTATGAATCCAATTTGGTATGTAATAATAGCTGTTGCAGTAATAATCGCAATTGCTGTTATTTCAATGTATAACGGTTTAATCCGTTTAAAAAATAGAGTTGAAGAAGCTTGGAGTGATATCGATGTTCAACTTAAAAGAAGGTATGATTTAATTCCTAATCTTGTTAGTACCGTTAAAGGTTATGCAAGTCACGAAAAAGAAACATTAGAGAATGTTATATCCGCTAGAAACATGGCTATGAATGCTGAACAAAGTGGTAATGCTAAAGAATTACAACAAGCAGAAAATCAATTATCAGGAACATTAAAATCATTATTTGCTCTTGCTGAAAATTACCCTGATTTAAAAGCAAACACAAATTTCTTAGAATTACAAAAAGAATTATCTGATACAGAGAATAAAATTCAAGCAGCTCGTCGTTTCTATAACGGAAATGTTCGTGACTTTAATACTAAGATTCAAGTATTTCCAAATAACATGATTGCGGGAATGTTAAACTTTAGTTCTAAAGAATTTTTTGAAGTTGAAAATAGTGAAGAAAGAAAAAACGTTGAAGTACAATTTTAATAATATTTAAATAATAACAATATGGGTTTGTTTACCACAATAGCAATAATTGTTGGAATATTTTTTCTAGCAAGCTTAAAACAAATTAATCAATACGAAAGAGGTGTTATGTTTACCATGGGTCGCTATACTCGTATTTTAGGTCCAGGTTGGCGCTTTATTTGGCCAGTTTTTCAACAATTTAAAAAAGTTGATATGCGTATCAAAGCGGTTGATGTGCCAGATCAAAAAGCAATTACCAGAGATAATGTATCTGTTATGGTAAACGCAGTTATTTATTATAAAGTGGTAGAAGCGGAAAAAGCGATAATTGAGGTAGAAAATTTCTATTATGCTATTTCTCAATATGCTCAAACTACCATGAGAAATATAGTTGGTGAAACTACTCTTGATGAACTTCTTGCTCAAAGAGATAAAATTGCGGAAAGAATAAGAGAGATAGTTGATAAAGAAACAGATGAATGGGGGCTTAAAGTAAATAATGTTGAATTGAAAGATGTTTCACTTCCAGAATCAATGGAAAGAACTATCGCTAAACAAGCAGAAGCAGAAAGAGAAAAAAGAGCAGTTATAATTAATTCTGAAGGTGAATTAGCAGCTTCTGAAAATTTAGCTAAAGCAGCACAAATGTTAGCTAGTTCAGATGGCGCGCTACATTTAAGAACCCTACAATCTATAAATGACATATCTTCTGATCAATCAAACACTATTGTCTTTATGACACCAATTGAAATACTTCGTGCTTTTGAAGGTTTTTCCCAAAAAAGTATTACTGAAGCAATGAAGGTAAAAAAAGATATAAACCTAAATTAGTATATTTTAAAAAGATGGCTACTTTGTATAATCATAGTGATTCAAATAGACGAAAAACCTGGTTTTTAATGACCGGGTTTTTAGTCTTTATTATTATAGTTGCTTATATTTTTTCACTGGCAATGGATAATATTTCTATCCTTTATTTTGGTATTATTCTTAGCTTCTTAATGAACTTTATCGCCTATTATAACTCTGATAAAATGGTTTTAGCTATGAGTGGCGCTCATGAAGTTAAAAATGAATCGCCTGAATCAAAAGAATTGTATAGAATTGTAGAAAATTTAGCTATTACTGCTGGACTACCAACACCAAAAATATATATAATTTCTGATTCTTCACCTAATGCTTTCGCAACTGGTAGAAATCCGGAACATGCAGTTGTAGCTGTGACTACCGGACTATTAGCTAAATTAGATAGAAATGAGCTTGAAGGCGTGATTGCTCATGAATTATCTCATATAGGAAACAGAGATATATTATTAGCCACTATGGTAACAGTTTTAGTGGGTTTAGTTGTTCTTTTAGCTGATTGGTTTAGACGTTGGGCTTTTTATGGAAGAGGAGGGGATAATAATAATAGTAAAGGACAGGTACAAGTAATAATAATGATTGTGGCAATAATACTATCAATACTTGCACCATTTTTTGCTTATATGATGCAATTTGCTATTTCAAGAAAAAGAGAATTTTCGGCAGATGCTGATGGTGCACTTCTAACTAGATATCCTGAAGGTTTAGCAAGTGCTCTTGAAAAGATTTCAGCTGATCCTGAACCAATTAAAAGACAAAACCGAGCCACCGCTCATCTTTTTATCGCTTCACCTTTAAAAGGAAAAAAGAAGGCTGGTTTTTTTGCTAAAGCTTTTATGACTCATCCACCTGTTGAAGAAAGAATTAAAAGATTAAGGGAGGCAGATAAGTAATATATTTTAAAATGAAGAATAATAATACTAAAAATACAAATCTTGAACTACTTGCACCGGCTGGTAATTTAGAAAAAATGAAAACAGCACTTGCCTATGGCGCAGATGCTATATATTTTGGTATACCAGATTTTTCTCTTAGAGTTAGAATTAATGATTTTGATTTAAAATCACTTAAAGAAGGTATAAAATATGCTCATAGTTTAAACAAAAAAGCCTATATTACAATTAATATTTTTGCTCACAATGAGCATATTAAAAAATTAAGAAGCTATATTAAAAAAATTAAAGATTTAAAACCAGACGCCTTAATAGTTTCAGATCCGGGGATAATTGAAGAAATTAAAAAAAATTGGAAAAATGCGGTTATCCATTTATCAACCCAAGCAAATTGCACTAATGTTTCCTCGGCTCGTTTTTGGTCTAAACAAGGAATAGAAAGAATAATACTGGGAAGAGAAGTAACATTAAAAGAAATAAAAGAAATTCATAAAGAGTTACCAAATCTTGAATTAGAATATTTTATTCATGGGGCAATGTGTATGGCCTATTCTGGAAGATGTTTTCTTTCTAAATTATTTGTTGGTAGAAGTGCAAATTTAGGTGATTGCTCACAACCTTGTCGCTTTGAATTTGATGTAAATAGATATTTTTTAAAAGCAGAAAGACATGAAGAAGAGCTAGAACTTGTTGAAGAAAGACATGGTAGTTATATTTTAAATTCTAAAGATTTATGTTTAATTAAATATTTAGATAAATTAGCTAAAGCGGGAATTACTAGTTTTAAGATTGAAGGAAGAGCTAAAAGTTCATACTATTTAGCAACAATTGTAGCAATTTATAGAAAAGCATTAGATAATGTTTCTAAAAAAGAATTTAGAAACATAGCTGAAAAATTATTTAAAGATATAGAAGAAAAGTTAGTCCATCGTGGTTATACCACTGGTTTTCTTTTGGGTGATAGAGCGGATCAAAATATCTCTAATTCTCGAGAAAATAGTGATTGGGAATATTGTGGTCAAGTAAATAAAATAGAAGAGTTAGATAATAATATATTAGTATACTTTAAGGTCCATAATACCATAAAAGTAGGTGATAAAATTGAGATTATTGGCAGAAATTATGATATAATTAAATTAAAGTTGAAAGATATGTATCTAGCAGAAAATGATAAAAAGATTGATGAAGCTCATGGTGGAGGAGGAGCTAAGGTAGTTTATATTAAAATACCTGTTAAATATAAAGATAGTATATTTCCTTTAACTGTAATTAGAAGATATAAAAAATAAATATGATAGCCTATTTAAATGGACAAGTAATATATAAATCACTTAATTATCTAATTTTAGATGTTAATAATGTTGGTTATAAAATTTATATTCCGGAAAGTTTTTTAAATGATATTAGTCTAGATAATCAACAAGAAATATATATATCACATCAAATAAGAGAAGATGCTTCTGATTTATATGGTTTTAAATCAGTAAATGATTTAGAATTATTTGAAATGCTTCTATCAGTTTCTGGGGTTGGTCCAAAATCTGCTTTAGGTGTTTTAAATATTGCTAGTAGTTCTGACATTAAGGAATCAATTTTAAGAGGTGATGCTAATTTGCTCACAAAAGTGGCAGGAATAGGAAAGAAAACAGCTGAGAGGCTGGTTTTAGAGCTTAAAAACAAAGTATTAAAGCTTGAAGGAACAAGTAATATGTTAACAAATACTATCTCTTATGGTGCTGATGAAATAGATGCTCTTGTTAGTTTGGGATATTCAGTAATTGAAGCCAGAGATGCATTAAATAAGGTGGACTCAGATATTATAGATAGTGGACAGCGAGTTA
>CAZMJW010000078.1:2253-4812 GCA_964566915.1 uncultured Gammaproteobacteria bacterium | reverse complement strand
TTTTCCAACCTTTCATCGGGTACCTTAACTACTCCTACATTTGGATCAATAGTACAAAAGGGGTAATTTGCAGCTTCTACGGAAGTTTTAGTTAATATATTAAATAAACTTGATTTACCAACATTAGGTAAACCAACAATTCCAATTGATAATGGCATATTTTTATTATTACAAAATTAGTATAACAATAATTAGCTTTTTTGCAATTATTAATTTAATATTAAAAAATAAAGTCGCTTAAAAAAGCGACTTTTGAAATAGACTAAATACATTTTTTACAAACCATTGCTGTGGGAATCGCTTCAAGTCTTTGAATTTCAATATCTCCATTACACCTAACGCAAATCCCATACGATTTTGGATTGTTATTAATTAAATCAAGGATCTTTTGATAGTGACTCAAAATATGAGTTTGATTTTCTTTTTCCTTAGAGTCATTTATTAACTCTATTTGTTTTTCACAACCTTTAATCATTAACAAGATTCTTTTTTCTTGATTTTTAATAAAATCATCCGACAATTTTTCCTTTCTTTTCTTCATTTGCCTTTTTTTGTCTATTTAATATAAAAAGAACTAATTTAAATACTAATCTATATCAATTTCAGGTTAAAGTCAAGATTAAATAACTAAGAAAATTTTTTATGTTGACAATAATTAATATTTGTTGTATAATATTTATTCAATCCTTTAAAAACAAAATCATGAAGTTTGATGAAAGTGCAAAATTTGTCTATAATTCATTGATTGAGTTTATTGATTTAAGAAAATCAATTAAAGAAGAAAGGACAATTAAAATAAAGGGTGAGTTTGGGTATATTCATCTTTTAAAATTACACGAAATTTGTAAAAATTTCATCATCAAAACAAATGAAAACAAGGAAGTTATTTTTGATCTCATCTATGAGGAAATCAATAAAAATAATTTCTGTTTTGATGATTTAAAGGAAACATTACAAACTGAAAAGAGCTATGGTTATAAAAACCTAGCTCTAGTAACAAAACTTAGACTCGCTAAAAAATAAGCGGGTCTTTTTCTTTTTATAATGTAAATCGATCTTCATCAAAATTTCTCATCGCTTCTGATGCATGATCAGTACTTGATAAATAATTTTTGTAAAACTTTGCGCCTAAGCTTTTTAAAACCTTTTCTCTATATGCAGGGTCTTTTTCATCAAAAATCTTAATTCTATCAACAATTGAATATCCTTCAGATCCATCTCTTAATTTATGAAAGCAATCAACGGCACAATATTGAGATCTTTTCATTGAATTTTTGTTAACTCGCAAAGCATATATATATTTAGCTTCTTTTAAATTAAATAATCTTTCTAAATCTGAACTAACATATATATGTTCATCTGAATTTTTTTTTTCACCTTTTTTAATTTCATCCTTTATTTCATACGGGCTAACATGAAATACAATATCTGTATCTTGCATTCTTTTTTCGCTAACTTTTTTTAATCTTTCTAAATCAACTTTATCTCTTGTCACATAAAGATTTTCTCTTATTTCCTTATCTAAAGGTTTTAAGACATTTCCTATGCTATTATCATCCAAATCAATCAAAAACTTTTTTTCTTCGCTTTCATCATAATTTAATAATGACTTAATTTTTTCTTCATATATTGCATCTCTCCAATTCTCTACCCCCTCTTTTCTCTCAGAAATAATTTGATTAAAAATATTTTCTCTAGCATTATTTGTTAATTTTTCAACTTTATTTTCAACAGACTCAACAAATAATTTATTCTCGGGTTTTCTACTAGCTCTAATTAATCTAAACTGATCTATAGAATTAACAAGAAGATTAGAATATCTTTCTTGAGTTTTTTCTACTGGCTCCTTATTTGTAGATTCAACTTTATTAATATTATTTCTAGAAAAATTATATTCAAAAGGCATATATTTTATGGTTATAATAAAAGTATAACATAATTTTAAATAAAAAAAAAGTCGTTCATTTGAACGACCATGTTAATTTACCAGGCATCAGATACTTCTTCAACCTTAAATTCAATATTTTCAACTTCATACGGTTGAATTGTGTCACCCTCTTTTTTTCCTAAGAGGGCACGTCCGACAAGGCTTTTATAACTTATTACGTTAATTAAGTCATTCTTAAAGCCAACGCCATCAATAATGAAGGTTCTTTCGTTTCCACCGCCACTAATTCTTACCTTACTTCCCAATACTATTGTCTGGGAGTTTTGGCAAAATTTAACAACTTTCTTGTTTGTTAATAAGTCTTTAATAGATTTGATTTTAGCCTCAAACACTTTTTCGTCTTCGAGTGCCGCAGAAATGTTAACACCGTTTTCACCTGCTTTGGCAATGGAAATCCGGTTTTGATTATAACTTTTCATGATTAGACCAAGTTCGGCATTTAAAAAATCAGCAAATTTATCGGTTATTTTCTCCATACTATAGTTTATTTATTTTTTAATGAACTGAATATTGATAATACCTTATTTATTATTATTTGTCAATACCAAGACCACTAATCATTAACATTTCCTTTTTAATAACAAAAAGCACTTATTAAAAGTGCTTAATTG
>CAZMJW010000078.1:1597-2243 GCA_964566915.1 uncultured Gammaproteobacteria bacterium | reverse complement strand
AACAGCTAAATTTTTTTAATAATATTACATACTACAAAATAAAAAAGACCAGATAAAATCTGTCTTTTTAGGGTGGGCGCACAAGGAATCGAAACATATATAACCCATTTTCTCATTATTTGGATTACTAGCAAAAATATTTAATTTTTAGCTAATATGATATAAATATGAGTTTCTAAATTTTTATCAATCGTAGTCAAATATATTCAATTTTCATCAATTTTTGGACACAATACGGCCACAATGTGGCTAGGACAATATAGGGGGGAATTAAAACTAGTTTAAAAGTTTTTAGTTTTTTAGTTTTTTAGCTTTAAGATAAGTCACAATAACGGCTAACGCATTTCTCTCATTTTTAGATAAAACGGGGCCTACTAATTCTTTAATACTAGTTATCATTTCAAAACTTTTTTCCAAGCTATTATTTTTTGATTTTGCAAATTTTTGAATAAAATCTTCAACTGTTCCGAAAAGTTTTGTTCCAGCGTCAAACTCATTTTCATCTAAATCAAATTTTCCTTCATCTAACTGACTATTATTAGTTCTAATTATTTCATTTTCAAAAAACTCAAGTAATGATTTTTTATCTTCTATTTTATTTAAGTCTAATTCATTTATCGGTGTATACCAATAAGTATTTAATAGA
>CAZMJW010000078.1:0-1587 GCA_964566915.1 uncultured Gammaproteobacteria bacterium | reverse complement strand
AAACTGTTTCTAATTTACCGTTTGTTAATTTCTCTATAGATTCCTCATCATAGCCATCAAGAATTTTTATCATCTCTTCTAAATCTTTTTCTGCATCATCTTTTAATTTCTCAATGAGTTCTTTTCTTGTAGCTTCCTTCTCTCTTAAAGACATACTAGAAACCCCACTCACTCCACTTGGAGTTCCGTCAACTGAAAAAATACTATTATCTCCAGTTTTATTTGGCCAAACAACAAAAGATGTTGCGTGTGCATTGGCCACATAAGCCGCATTGCCGTCCGTATTAAAACCAGATAATATTCCCGACATAAAACCGGCCCTTCTAAGTATTGCGGTTGTTAGCACGGCAAAATCAGCACAAACTCCAGCGTATTTTTTATTAGAGAAATCTTCTTTTGAATTTAAGCCACTTAACTCCTCAACTCTCGCTTCCATTATCTCAAATCTTTCTTCAATACTCTTACCTTTTTTAATCGCCATCATTTCTCCGTTATTCATATCATAATAACAGATAGAGCGGACAAATTCTTCTATCATTAAAACCTTGTCTTTCGGCTTTTTGTTTTTTATATTGTCTAAAAAAATATCTATCTCTTCTGGAATATCAACAATTTCTTCTTTCATTTCCTTGCCGTTAAGCCTGGTAAACCTTTCTACATATTTTTCATAATCATTTTCAGAAATATCCTTCATCTCCCGAGGAACTTGATCAATTTGCAGAGAATAAACTAACTCATTAGAGCTTTTAGTATCTTCTACGACAGATTCTTGCATCGGAGAAGTTGAAATATCTAAAAATATTTCATTATTATTTTTTAAACCCTTAACTCTTTCTTTGATTATATTACTTCCTAGGGTCTTTGGAAGTTTAACTTGCCTGCCAATGTGTCGCAGGGTTATTGTGGTCTCTTTAGCCTTAACTATATTTTCTTTAGCGAGAGGAAATTGGTAGCTAGCATCCCATGAGTTGCCAGACATTTTTCCATAAATACCAGACACTAGCATCTCATTAATTGGCTCTCTTAAACGAAGCACTTCTTTATCTTCGCCAAATCCAGATTTTGGATCTCCGCCTAATATTTCGTCAAGGTTCTTTGGTCTAAGATAATCTTCTGGTCTTGACTTTGCTTCTGTTTTATCAGCATTAAAACCAGAGTAACGATCAAAACCTCTCCATGATTTATTATTATCTATGGCCGTGCTTGGAAAAACTTTATGAGTCAAGCTAAAAGTTATTCTTTTATTATCCTTCTTAGCATTAATAGTTTCTATAAATAATTCGGGCTTCTTTTTTATAACTGAATTAACAAAATTTATTATAGATTTATTTAAATCCCGTTCATTTTTGGTATTTTCATTTAAATACACAGAAATATCTTCCAGTAGTTTATCTTCATCAAATTTAGCGCCTTTATAGTTAGATATATATTGTTCTTTATTGTCTGTTTGATTATTATGCTTATTTATAATTTGCCAAACAAAAGTTATATAATCTCCAGCTAGACCTTGGGCGATATAGTTTTTGCTAACTCCTTGATTAATAAGCTCATCTCTCATCTTCCAGGCTCTTTCAGAGTCTAAGCCAG
>CAZMJW010000077.1:0-4832 GCA_964566915.1 uncultured Gammaproteobacteria bacterium | reverse complement strand
ACATGAGCATATTTTTCAGTTTCACTAATTCTTAATTGTTTATAGTCATTATTAGCTAAATATTCTCCTAAACAATTCTCAATATTTTCTTCTTTAAAGGCAATCTCAGCTGGAAATGGTTTATAATATTGAGTCATAGCTACAAAATCAATCTTTTTAAAATTGTTTCTTTTAAAATATTTGAAATTCTTTTCTATTAAGGCTCTGCTTAGTTGTCTTGGTCTATCAGTTCGATAGTTAAAAAAGATAAAACCATCACCTTTATTAATTCCGTTATACGATTTTAAACAAGCAGGTGTAATAAATTCATCAGTTTCATTTTTTTTATGACATTCTTTTATATAATCAATAGGATTATCAAACTTTTTAGATTTTGCTTCATTTATACATTCGTAAGCTAATTTTGTTCTAGCATAATTTTCATTTCTATCCATAGCAAAATATCTTCCCGAAACGCTTACTATCTTTCCTACGCCCGTTTCCTTAATCTTTCTGTTTAATACTTTAATATATTTTAGACTATTTAAAACCGGTGCATCCCTACCATCAGTAAATATATGAATATAAACATTTGAAAATTTTTCCTTTTTACATAAATCTATTAAAGCTAACAAATGATCAAGATGACTATGTACTCCTTCAATTTGTAATAAACCAGCTAAATGTAAAGTTTTATTATTTTTTTTGCACTTTTCTATTACTGACAAAAATTCTTTAATTTTAAAAAAACTTTTATCTTGTATGCTTTTATTTATTTTTTCAAGGGATTGAAAGATGATACGGCCTGAGCCAATAGTCATGTGACCGACTTCAGAATTACCTTGATAGTTTTTAGGTAAACCTACTTCTTCACCGCTTGCTTTTAGCAGTGTTGAAGGATAATTTTTAGAAAACAAATCATCCCAAGGAGTATTAGATAAAGCAATATAGTTATCTTTTTTATCTTTTCTATATCCCCAACCATCTCTTATAATTAATATAACCGGATTTTTAGTTTTCATGATTATTTTTTTTATCCAAACATTAGCCACTCAGGTTTAAAGATTAACATTAAACCAATAGCTAACATTAGTATTCCTCCAATTAATCTTGATAATCTAGAATATTTTGTGCTAATTCCCGTAACATGAAGTGTGGTCATGGCAACAAAAAATATAATTAAATCATCAATCATGAAGAAAAGAATGTATAATAAAATATATAAATATTTTCCTATAGTTGAAACATCATTTAAAGCAAGTACTTGAGTATAAACAGCCGGTAAACCAGCAGAACAAAATAGTTCAACTAAATTTACAGCAAAAGCTAAAAGAATTATACCAGCTAAAGCTAAAAATAAGTTTTTTTGATGAACTGCATTTTTAAGTTTATCAAAGGTTCTTTGTCTTTTTTCTCCTCCACTTACTTTACAAGCCGCTTCTTTATTTACAAAAAAATCTCGCAAACTGTAAGTACCCCCGCCAAGAGCTAAAAGGCCAATCAATATTCTAACCCAAATAATTAAACCTAAAAACATTATTAAATTTAACCAGGCAGCCATAAATAAAAAATATACAAAAGCAGAAGCAACAATAAATGTTGTTCCTAGTATCCACATTCTTTTCTTGTCTTTTACATTTAATAGTAAACTAATTAAAAATAATAAAACCCACATTGCGCATGGATTAAACCCATCTAAAACACCCATTATCACGGTTAATAAGGGTAGCGAAAAAGATTTTGCATCAATTTTTCCTAGAACAGGAATATCAATTATTTTTTTATCTTCATTTTGTAATTCAGAAATTTCATTTCTTTCTTCTTGATTGTTTTCAAAATTATTTAATGGTGCATCATTATTTTCTATTTCTTTAATTAAAATATCTTTAACTGAATCTGGACAAGAATTAGTTAAACAATAACTTATTCTTTCTTTAATAATCTCTGGGCTCATTGTTGGCGAATAACCAACAAATGTTTGATCTCCAATTATTAAAAAAGGAACACCAGATACTTGAGCACCTAAAACTCCAGCTGCTTCTTTAAACAAAAGAGCATTGTTTCTATTTTTATATACTTCAAATTCATGAAATTTAACCTCTGGATAATTATTAGAAATATCATCTAATATAAATTCTTTCACAGAGGCACAATGAGGACAACCTTCACCGGTAAAAAAATAGATATTTAAATTTTCCTTATTTTCTTCCGCACTTACAAATGAAAAGGAAAACAATAAAACTAAAGATAAAATTAATCCAATTATTTTAATACATTTTTTAAACATATATTATTTTTCTTTATTTTCTTCTAAAATTTCTAATAATTTTTTTTCACTAATTTCTCCTTTTAGTCTTAAAAATTCATCATTGTTTTTATCTAAAAAAATAAAAACTGGCAAAACATCATCTACATTATACTTCTCCATTATTTCTTTATTCTCATCAAAATCATAATATTCTGTTTTTACCCAAGGATTTTCCTTTTCAATTTTTTCCCATCTTGGCTTCATAATGATACATCCTGGGCACCATACAGCTCCTATTTTTAATACTTTCATATATTTATATATTAAATTAATAAATTATTTAATTATTTTAATAGCCTTTCCTTCAACCAGAGCTCTGGATATTTTTTTATTAGCTGAATAAAGAATTCTCTGATACGTACTAACCGAAACAGACATTTTCTTAGCTGAATCTTTCTGATCTAAATCTAAATAATTTCGTAATCTAAAAGCTTCCACTTCTTCATGGCTTAATTCTTCTACCTCAAGAGACCTCATTGGTATCCCTTGAGGCTTGAAGTATGTAGTATTTGGTTCAAAATGAATTTTTCTAGGTACTTTAGGTCTTGGCATATAAAGAATTATACTACAAATTTAACAATTTTCAAACTTATTGATTTTTTCCTAAGCCTTGTCCTCTGCCACAGCCACGACCGCGTCCGCGACCACAACCTTGACCTCTTCCGAAATCATTTTGATTATTGTCATCGTTGTTAAATTGACAATTACCCATTTTTCTTCCAGTCATTGGACCTTTTCCTTCAGGTCCAGTACCATTTAATCTTGGCATATATTTATTTTTAATTTATTTTATTAATTGATGTTTCGACCATTTGTAAAACATCTATATTGAGTATATACCCATTATAATATATTGTCAAGTCCTATAAAAAAAGCCGACTTTATCGGCTTTATTTTAATTTAAATAATTCTTTCATTTTCTGATAAACATCAGAAAAGCTAATACCTTTTTCCTTTCCATAAGAAAGATAAAAAGCAAGGGCCGCTTGAGATATAACCATTGGCATTCCATTAATAGTCTTCAAACCAATTTTCTTAGCCTCAGATATTAATGGTGTATCAACTGATTTTAAAATAATATCGGAAACTACAGCGTCAGGATTAATCAAACTTAGAATTTTTTTTCCTTTAAAAATGTTATCTTCTAAGCCATTTGTTGTTTCCGCTAGAGATAAGTAATCTGACCATTTTCCTTCCGCTCCTTTAGTTGAAGTGTTTATTAAAAGATCTATCTTAGAAATATAATTTTCAATTTCTTTTTCACTAACACCCATTGCTAAATTATCAATTTTATAATAATCATTAATTGATTTAGCTAAATTTTTAGCTTTTTCTTCAGTCCTATTAGCAATAATTAAATCTACTCCTTCGCTTGCAAGAGCAAAAGAAATAGCATTGGCAGTACCACCTGAACCTAACAATAATACTTTCTTACCTTGCAAACTTAGAAATTCTTCATGGTTTTCTTTTAATCCTTTAACAAATCCGTCTCCATCTGTATTATATCCAACCAATTCTCCATGTTCATTTTTATAAACAAAATTAGCAGCAGATACTCTTTTTGCACTATCATCTAAAGTGTCGAGAAAATTAATAGATTCATCTTTGAAACCAACTCCAAAGCCACCTAAGCGAAATCTTTGATCACTTCGATAAACATCTAAAGTTAACTTTAAATCTTCTTTTTCTATACCAGCTCTTGGTATTAAAACAAGGCTTTTTGCTGGAATATTAAATTTCTTAAAAATTCCATTCCACAAAAAAGGAGTCCTAGCTGGATAGTCGTGATCAATTAAAGTTACCATCATTTCTTTAGCCTCAAAATCTGTAGCATTATTAACAGGCATTTCAGCTATTTTCCAGAGTCCATTTTGAATTAAGTTTTCTAGTCTTTGATTCATATTGTTATTCAACTCATTTTCATTTATATAATTTATTTTAATTATGGTAACTTGAAAATCATCATTTAACTCATCAATACTAATATTGTATATTAAACCTAAATGATATTTTAAAGCTACTTCATTTTTAACATCAGGGCTTGCTCCATAAAAATCTTTGTCACTTAAATCTTTAATTTTTTTGCTGTAAATCTTTTCAATGCTTACATACATATAATCATCGCTAAAGATTGGTGAAATAGCATGAAAATCAGAACCAGTCTGTAAAATACAGCGTAATTTGATATTTTGTTTTTCACAATAGCCTCTAAAATCATTACATAAACGTACTCCTGGCCTAAAGAATGTATTAATCTTACAAGCTTTTACTAAAGGCCAATACACTTTTCTAATAGCCATTTCGTTAGAATCTAGAATTAATTTTTTCATATTGATATTTTTTTAATGAACTACCATATTTTATTTATCCTAAATATACTTTACACCATATCTGTATCAATGTCAATTGATATAGATATAAATATGATTAAAAATAAAAGAACCTAGCATAAGCTAGGCTCTTGGGTTTATCCGATACTAAATTGTCTTGGCGGTGTTTTTTGGACGAAGTTCGAACATTTTTTGAGCAAAACCCCCAATAAGGA
>CAZMJW010000076.1:1489-4875 GCA_964566915.1 uncultured Gammaproteobacteria bacterium | reverse complement strand
AAGATATTACTATCTCTTAGATTGAAATCTCCCAACCGCCTTCAGCGATCAGTCATTTATTCCATCTAGCACCCAGCAGATTTCCCTGGTTGCCTATCCACTTAAAGTGGAAGAAATAAAAGGTGCTTTTATCCTTAGCACGAAAGTTGAATTGTTAACTACTTAATTAGTATAGCTAATTGTTAGATAAAAGTCAATTTTTATTAACTTAATTAAGCTTAAATAGTAAAATCAAATAAGTCCTTGAATTATACGAAATTTAAATGTAGTCTAATCCCATATGGATATAGCTCAAACCATCTCTACGATCTCCCCGCTTTGTTCTCTTGGTCAATCCTTTTTTGGATCTGGCTATTCTTTGTTATGGTCAGTAATACTTTGGCTAGGATTCTGGAAAGGGCTTTTAATAATTATAGGGATTATAATTTGGATAATTTATGAGATTGGGTCTAAGGGAATGCATAAATATAATTCTGAAAACGGATTCACTTCTATGTTTAATAGTTTTATAGGAGCAAGCGGTTATTTTTGGTTTCAGACAATAATATACTTTGGCCTCAAACTTATATTTACTGATGCTGTTTATTGCTTCAAGTGGCCATATTTCCTACATTCTATCATATTTCTGCTAAATGGTTTTATCCTGCATATGATTGGAATCTGGCCTTATTGGAAAGTTTTCGGCGAAAAAATACGAATAAGATAACAACTTATGCTAACAAAAAATCCCAGTTTTAACTGAGATTTTTTGTAATTTTGATTATTTTAGAACCTGAGTCGGTCTTAAACACCAAAATCGTGTTGGCTCGCTTGGAGAGACAGTTTTCGGACGTGGGTGGCTAATAATAGATAGGATTCTAATCTCTATTTTTTAAGGCATTCAATAATAAAAATGCACTAGAAAAAATAATACCAGAAAATAGAAAGATTTTTATGGACGGCAATATATATAGAGATATCATGCTGCCGCAAGACTCATTACTCGCTTCACATAAAGCCAAAACCTCTTTTTCAAACCACATCGCCCTAATCCATTGGAAGATAGCGAATAGCACAACAAGTGTAATCGCTATTAAAGAAATTAATAATTTCCTGTTTGAAAGTAATTTTTTCATAAGTGTTTAAAATTAATACTAACCACTTTTAAATTTTTAATTTATTTCAAGCAATTATTAGACTTATTCCACCATACGCCATTTGAGATACCCGTTTCTTCAACGCACCCTTCTTTATACCATTTATTTATATCTTCTTCTTTCATGGGCCACCATCTTCCGCCAAATCTATTATCAATCAAAATAAACTTATACTCCTTTTCCCATGGGTAGGGCTTTTTTATAGAGCCATCGCCATAAAGATCAACTAATACTCCCGCCGGATTTACCTCGCAATTTTGAGCCCTTCTGAAGCCATTTTTTATGGCATCATATTCGGTACAAAACCATTGTTCTCCGTAGCGCTCATCTATAATTGTTTCATTATAATAATCGCAGTCTGGTAAGTGGTATATTTTCTCTCCTGTATTAAAAGATATATTGCCTTTAATTGCGCAATCCCTTTCTTTGGTGCTTACTTTAGCATGTTCCCAGGGATAAAAAGCGTGACTTACTCCCGTAAACCTATCGAGCTCATTCCATTCGCCAGAAGTTTTACTTAAGAGATTTACCCACCTGGATGTTAATGGATGAGTACGGCCATTTTCACCTTGAGGAAAAACATATCCACCCAGTTTATTATTTTCAATCCACTGATCCTTTGTCTTAGCAAAAATGCTTACATATTTTTTTTCTACAAAATCATAAGCCAATTCATAATTAGCATACGGGCCTATAACAGGACTAGCACAAGACCTAGTCAATAATTCCTCATTAGCTCCGGTGCAATTTATTGGTGTTTTTGACACAATAGTTCTGCTTTGTTGACCATAAGAACATTGGGACCAAGAAGAATAATTAAAAACACATTTCGGCGGAATATATTTACAAGTTCTTGATAAGACAGGTTGTCCGTTTACACATTTTTCCGGATAACTATATGTAACATTTCTTATTTGAATGTTTTTTTCTGTGCAATCGCCCCATTCAGAGTAAGAAAAAGAAGAGCAAGTTGGGGCGCACGAAGAGTTTGTTATAGGATTTCCACCCCGACAACCTTCCGGATAAGAATTAATAACACTTCTAACCATGTCTCCTTTTTTGTCGCAATCACTCCAATTAGAGTAATCCCAACTACTACAAACATTAATTGTGTTGTTTTTTTCTTTTGACAAAGAATTATCATCTTTAACTATTTCTTTATCTTCTTTAGAGCCAATTAACAAAAGATTTAAATCTGAATTTTTAATACCTAGTCCTAGATTTCTCATTATCTGATAAGCTGCTGTGCCGTCTTTTAAATAATGGGCGTTCCCGTCTACATCAATATAAAAAGCTTCACCTAGATTTTGCACTTGCAAAAAAATCTTACCAGAGTGTTTTTTGGCTAAAGCTTTGCTATTTTTTATCTTTTCTAAATCATTATTTGTAATGCCAACACCAAGAGTACGCATTATATTGTAAGCTTCAGAGCCATTAGCCATGTAATATCTTTTTCCATCTTTTGGGTTTACATACCAAGCTTCACCATGAGATTCTACTTGGAGTAATATTCTGCCACTCAATCTTTTAGAAATATCTGATGCAAGAGCTGGCTTCAAAAAAGCTGTTGAAATTAATATTAACAGAAGAAAATAGAAATTTTTTTTCATATATTTAAACTATTTAACATTATTTAGTACATTTTCAAGCCAAATTACAGAAGCTTCACCATTGCGTTTATCAATTTCATTCAATCCTCTTCCGTGTTTAATAGGGTTCCTATAATTTTTTAACGCTCTAAAATGCTGCTCAACTTCACCCTTACTTCCAAAGTATTTATTAAAAAATTGCCAATTAGATAAAATTATTTTTGAATAATCCATTATATCAAGAAATGTTATTTTGACTTCGTCCCGATCATACTCATCTAGATTATAAGGGTGTCTCTTTAAGTCGTCCTGAATCTTCCTTTCAACTGCCTCCTTGATATCAGACGGAATATACTCATCCCAGTATGATAAATCTGCCTGGTTTTTTAGAACCTCCTGTATTAAAGATCTAACTTTCGTTTCAATAATATCCAAAGGCTTTACTGGATTGGTATTAAAATATTCTTCAGAATATGAGCCAACTCCAGTTTTAACTCTAAACATTTGGACAATCTGATCAGCACGATAATTTAAAAATTTAATAAAATCATTCTCTGTTAAACCAGATTCATCAATATTTGGTATAAAGTGATTAATTAAGATTTCTTTTAAGTCTGTATTTGCCTCCCGTATCCTCATAAAATAAGAAGCTGGATCATCG
>CAZMJW010000076.1:0-1479 GCA_964566915.1 uncultured Gammaproteobacteria bacterium | reverse complement strand
AGATCTTAGATAATTAGTATTTCAAGAAAGCTTTAGTACATTTTCAAAAAATTCTTTTTTACTTGCTTCATTTTTCCTCAAATAAGCTTGCGGGAAAATATGATGTAAATTATGTTTATAATAACCGGAAAAAACCTCATCCAAAGAAACACTTCTTCCATCAATTAAATTTTTAGGTTCTGAATATGAATACAAAGATAAAATGGTTTTAACAAAGGCATTTCGTAAATTATAACGTTGCGAAATAATTCTACTCTTAAGCGTTTCCCAATCAATAAAATAAGAAAATATAGGCGTTTCATTATTCAAAATTTTATCAAAATAAGAGCAATCTTCTTCTATTTTTGATTCAACTGTAGAATCGTATCTATTTGAAAGACATGCAGACCAAAACCATTTTTCCACTATTTGAGTTTGCTCATTATTAATTACTTTTTGTTTATAAAATAAATAAGACAAAGGAACTAATATTGAATCAAAAGGTAAATAATCAAAATTTTTAATGTGTATTTTGGTTTTTATAAATTCAATTGAAAGCAAAAAGGCTCCAATAATATTATCCCACTCTTCTTCTAGTTTACGAATATTAGTTCTATCTAAAATATCCCTAGAGCGACATTTTTTGTAATTCAATATAACCGAAGCTATTTGTAAAATAGTTTCCTCTCTTATAGAATCTAGCTTATTATTTTCACTATAAAAACTATCTAACGCCTCTCTCAAATCAAAATCCTCTCCCCAACATTTAGCAACCATTTTCGCAACAACTGTTAATTTTCTTCCTGTATCATTAATTCTAGAAAACATTCTAACAACTTGTTTAACTCCTTCGCTTTGCTCCTCTTCATTATTAGTATTTTGATCTATAACATTGATAACTGAAAATCTATAATTAGTAAATCGCTCAAATAATGTATTTAATGTGTTTGCATAATCATCATTTTCGCCATATTGTCGACATAATTGTCTATATGCGGCCAATGTATTAGTTATAACTGATTCAATAGAGATTTGTAGATTTTTTTTATCAGCTTCTATTAAGTCATCTATATTAGAACTACCAACCTTGCTTACTAAAAATTTTTTACTTCTTATATCAAATAAAAAACGAAACCTCTCCCCATCTATGTCGGCTCCTTTTACTGCTGCAAACAAAGAAGTGATTCTTTGTTGTCCGTCTAAAACATATGAAATTTCTGCACCAGGGGCAACTTCTCGTTGCTCAAAATTAATATTACCAATACTTCTAGTATGAGGAAGCTTTCTTGTTGTCTTCCAAAAAATAAAACTGCCAATTGGATAACCTCTATAAATACTATCTAATAAATAACGGATATCCGCTGGTCGCCAAACAAAAGATCTTTGAAATGGTGGCACTTGAATTTTGCTTGAATCAATACCGGAAATTAATTCTTGAAATCTAATATCATCCGGCTTAACATCCATTAATATTTCAGGTTCTTCGTTTTCTTCAAATTC
>CAZMJW010000075.1:0-4875 GCA_964566915.1 uncultured Gammaproteobacteria bacterium | reverse complement strand
ATAAGCAAAGAAGATGAACAAAAATTAGTAGCACCTGCAGATATAATTTCTTTAAAAGATGTTCAGAATAAAAAAATAAATAGGTATTTAACTGGTATTTCTGAGTTTGATAGGGTATTGGGTGGAGGTTTGGTTCCTGGGTCTTTAATTCTTTTAAGCGGTGAACCGGGTATTGGAAAATCAACTTTAGCGGCGCAAATAGCTAATTCATCTTCTTGTGAAGAAGTAATTTATGTTAGTGGCGAAGAATCAGCTGTTCAAGTAAAAGGACGTTTTGAGAGATTAAAATTAAATCTAGAAAAATTTAAGTTTATTTCCGAGACTAATGTTGAAAAAATAATTGCTGCAACTTTAAAGAATAAAGCACCTTTAATTGTTGTAGATTCTATTCAAACTGTTTATTCTTCATTAACACCATCTGAAGCTGGTTCCGTATCTCAGATTAGATCCGCTACTGTAAAATTTTTAGAATTAGCCAAAGAAAACGATATTTCAGTTATTTTAATTGGTCATATTACTAAAGATGGCCAGGTAGCGGGACCAAAATCTTTAGAACATATTGTCGATACAGTATTATATTTAGAAGCGGAGGCTAATAATGGTTTTTGTTTTTTAAGATCAACTAAAAATCGATTTGGTTCAGTAAATGAGTTAGGTGTTTTGGAAATGAGGGCCAATGGGTTTAAAGAAATTAAAAGTCCGGGATCAATTTTTGTTGAAACTCCAATAGAAGATATTCCTGGTTCAGTTATTACCTGTGTGATTGAAGGGACAAGGCCATTTTTAGCAGACATACAAGCACTTGTTTCCAAGACAGTGTTTGGTTATCCGCAAAGAAAGGCCAGTGGTTTTGATTTAAATAGATTAGCAGTTTTAAGTGCGGTAATATCAAAGAGAACCAAAATAAATTTGAGTTCCCAGGATATAATTTTAAATATAGCGGGAGGTTTAAAAATTTCTGATCCCAGTTTAGATTTAGCAGTATGTACTGCTATTATTTCCTCACATTATAATATTAATTGGTCACGTGATTGTGTTGTTTTAGGAGAGCTAGGACTTGGAGGAGAATTAAGGCCGGTTTCTAAAATAGAATTAAGATTGAAAGAAGCAGAAAGACTGGGTTTTAAACAAGCAATTATACCAATGACTGAAAAAGTAGGGAAGACTAAATTGAAGTTAACAAGGATAAAGAATCTTCAAGAATTAGTAGATTTAGTAAAATAAAAAACGGGTTATTTTCTAACCCGTTTTAATTTTTAATTCATAGCTACTTCTGCAGAGTACCTGACTGTTTTTCTGGCAAATTTTTGTTTGATTTCATCAATTGCCTTTTTAGCTTTATTGTTAGGAAATTTTAATTCACTTACAATAACCATATTAGGCACTGTTGATGTTCTCTCGTAGAAATCAGCCACAAGTTGATTGTTATTGTTCATTCTTACATTTTTTATCCTGCCCTTGTAATGAGAATGATTGGCAGCAATTCCTTTGTCTTCTCTGCACATGATTTAATTTTTAAAAAGGTTCTAATATAACAATAATGATATAACAAAAAAAATATTTAAACAAGTCTAAATATTATATCTATTGACAAATTATGAAAAAGGTGATATACTATAGTTATAGTACAATATATAATAGAACATTAACAAAAAATAAATATCATGAAAAAAAGAAATTTTTTATTTCATTCAACAATATTGCTTATTGCGGCAATCGTTTTAATTAGTGCCCTTACTTCATTTATTGAAAACATTGGTACCGAAGAAAGTACTTTGATACCTTTTCTGGTGTCAGTAGTATCATTTGCAATTTGCTATGCAATTGCCAAAAATAAAAAATACATCCAATTCTTGAATAAAATTCCAGAAAAAGATGTGAAGTTATAAACTTTAGACAGGATAATAAATCCTGTCTTTTTTATTATTCTAAATGATAATCACCTTCAAATGAAATAACCTTCTTTTTAATAAGAGGAAATTTGTTTAAAGTAATATCAGATTTCATTATATTTTGAGCTTCTTCTTGGGCTATTTTAATTTCTTCTAAATTAAATATTTTAGCTAATGAAATTTCAGAAAAACCGCTTTGTCTTGAGCTAAACACCTCACCAGCTCCGCGTATTTCTAAATCTTTTTTAGCAATTGATAGACCGTCTTTATTTTTTTCTAAAACATTTAATCTTTCTAAACTTTTAGCAGAAAGTTTTTTTTCACTTAAGAGTAAGAAACAATATGATTGTTTGTCTCCTCTATTAATACGACCCCTAAGTTGATGTAGCTGAGCTAAACCAAATCTTTCTGGGTTTTCTATAACCATAATTGTAGCGTTTGGTATATCAATGCCAACTTCAATTACGGTTGTGCTAAATAATATATCAATTTTACCCAAAGAAAAATTATTCATTATATTTTCTTTGTCTTTCTTTTTTACTTTTCCATGAAGTATTTCGCAGTTTAAATCTGAAAAATAACTATTACTTATTTTTTTAAACTCTTCTTCAACTGATTTAAAGTTTGATTTTTCACTTTCTTCTATTAATGGGAAAACAAAAAATACTTGTTCTTTGCTTTTAACTCTTTCTTTTATGAAATTATATAAATCATCTCTTTTTTTATTATCAATTATTTTAGTAATTAATTCTTTTCTATTCTTTGGCATTTCATTTATAGTTGATAAATCGAGGTCTCCATAAATAGCTAAAGATAGGGATCGGGGAATTGGAGTGGCAGTAAGAGAAAGGAAATGAGGACTGAGATTATTATTTTCTTTATTTTTATCAATTAGTTTTTTTCTTTGATAAACTCCAAATCGGTGTTGTTCATCTATTATAATCAAAGAAACATTATCTATATTAATACTATTTTGAATTAAAGCTTGAGTGCCAATAATTAAATCAGCATTTTTTATTTCTCCTTCTTTAAATGATCTAGTTTTTAAGGCGATGGAGACATTATAATCTTTAAAAAATTTTTTAAAAGTATAATAATGCTGTCTAGCAAGTATTTCACTTGGAACCATCAAAGCGCTTTTCTGTTTATTTAAAAAAGTATTTAAAATAGCAATAGATATGACTACTGTTTTTCCGCTACCAACATCTCCTTCAAGTAATCTATTCATCGGTTTATCTCTTTCTATATCTTGAAGTATTTCCCAAGCAGACTTTTTTTGTGAATTAGTTAGTTTAAAAGGAAGTGATTTAATGTATTTATTAGTCTCTTCTTTATTAAAGATAATTTTATAAGATTTCTTTTTATTTAAATCAGTTTTTATTTTTTGTGATTTTAATTGTCTTAAAAAAAGTTCTCCAAAAGCAATTCTTCTCCGAGCTTCTTCTATATCAGCTATTTTTTTTGGTTGATGTATTTTGGAAACAGCTTTTTTAATATCAATTAAATTTAATTTATTTAATATATTTAACGGTAGCCATTCAGGTATTTTATTAATTAAATATAAGCTTTGTTGAATTAATTTTCTGACATTATTTTGATTTAATTTAGAGTTTAAATGATAAATAGCTTGAATATCACGACTATTTTTATTTAGATTAGCGGTTATGTTTTCAATTTTTCTATATTCTGGAGATACAAAACTTGGGCCTCCATAACCTTCAACAACTTTTCCTTTTATTTGTAGTACATCTCCTATTTTAATCGTTTTACTTAAATATGGTTGATTAAACCATACTACTTTTATATTTGAACCATTTGATTCTAACAATGCTTCAACGATATGAATTTTTTTTCGAAAACCACGATGACTTTTAATTAAAAGAACCTCTCCCGTAAGTTCGGCAAATTGGTTTACTTTTAAGTCAGAAACATTTTTTATTTTTTCATATTCTTCATAACGAAACGGTAAAAAGAAAAGAAGATCAGAAATTGATTTTATTCCTAATTGATTGAAATGTTTTTCTATTTTTTCTCCAACACCACTAAGTTCGTGGAGGGGGGAATTTAGTGTTAGCATAATAATAACAAAAAGCGCTTTAAGATAAGCGCTTTCTTGTGCCCTCGCCAGGAATCGAACCTGGATTTCAAGATCCGCAATCTCGCGTCCTATCCGTTGAACGACGAAGGCTTTATTTAAATTTCATTCTATCCTATATTATTACAGCAATAATCATTAGTCAACCTTATTGAGATAGTTTAAAAAATCTAGATAATTGTTCAGATACAGGTGGATCTGTTCTTTCTAAGTCTTCGTCTAAATATTTTTTTAAAAAATTTCTTACCATTAAAGGATCTAAATCTTTAAGGGGTATTGATAATCTAAATTTAGCTCCATTTTTAAAGTTAAAATAAAGATGTTTTATATCTTTATTTGGTTTGTATAATACACAAAAATCTTTTAAGTCATCATAATCATAAGCTTTGTTGTCTAGAATTAAGCCTTCTCCATTAATTTCCACTTTTATAATTCTTGCTCCTCTTTTTTCATTTAGATACATTACCCAAAAAGATAGAACAATAATTATTGCAAAAAGAAAGTTATTATCAGTTTGTTTAAATCTAAAGGAAAAAGGGAACAGACTTAAGCTAAAAAAAGAAAAGAAAATTAAAACAAATGATAAAGTAATTACTGTTATATACCAGTTTTTACTTCTTTTTGGAGTCTCAAATTCTGGTACTTCCCAGTTAATTTTTTTAGGTTCTTCTGTTGTCATATACTATATATTATTATATATTATAAATGCATAAAATATGATTAAAATTGTTTGACAATCAAATCTTTATTTTATATAGTTATTATACCATAATATTTCAAAAATGGTAATTAAAGAGGAGAGATGGCTGAGTGGTCGAAAGCGGCACACTGCTAATGTGTTATACGGGCTTTAACCCGTATCGAGGGTTCGAATCCCTCTCTCTCCGC